>NZ_JCAXDX010000020.1:0-43810 GCF_059758575.1 Sinorhizobium sp. GQ132
CTGTCGGACCCAGCGAGATAGACAGCCAATAAATCCCTGAAATATCCTTGGCTCCTAAATGGGGGCATCCTACGCGTGATCGTTAATATCTATCGGAGATCACATGGCAACGATCAGAAAGCTTCGAGAATGCTGGCAAGCTCAAGTGCGCCGCCGCGGTATGAAACCGTTTGACGTAGACTACGGCCTCCCGCGAATTGCTTCACTGAAGGTTGACGATTTTCGCAGCCGAGAAGGATTGCACTTTTTTCACTCCGGTCACTAAGCCCTGCTGATACCTCGGCGACCCGACTGCGCCCTTAAGCCAACACTCTTTCTTCCGTTTGATGTAGGTAAAAGCGACACAGCGCGCTTCATCAATGCATGCAAGACGGCATTGCTGAGCGGTGCGTCCAATCTGCGACGGGCGCGACGTTAGGTCGCCTCCTGGCAGATCTACATCTTTGAATAGTGCTGCTGTTGGATCGATGGTGCCGATTGTGAAAGCTTGGGGATCCGCTTCGGCGCTGCTAAGAAATTTGCCCGAAATTGCGACTGAATTGCCGTCAGCGCGGCCCTCGCTGGACTTCAAGTAGCAATTAGGCCCACGCGTGATCTTTGGGTTCACGTTGAACGTGAATGCCTTGCATTCACCATTCATCGATAGACAACTTTGGGCACACTCGGCTGCGTCGGCAGTTCGCTTCGATGTCAGATCGTCTCCGAACAAATCGAGTCCGGCAAAGAGTGCCATGCGTGTAGGGCGGCGCATGAAGTCTTCTATTGCCGATGGCTTAACAAGAGCTTGTTCGTTCGCTGCCGGCCCTTGACCCTCGGGATTAGCTGACTGGGCGGGCGTAGGAGTGCCAGTGATCAGTGTAGTGCTCGGTCCAGAGGACGTGATTGGCTGAGCGTCAGCAGGTTCGGGATCTCCGCGCTTGCGATTGATTTTATACTGGTCGATTTCCTCACGCGTGAAAACGTGCATTTCGCTTGGGGGCGTCTTGAACATCGTTGTCATCACTTCGATCGGAGTGTGGAAGCGATTGAGAACGTCGATGATATCGGAAATCGAGAGCTGCGCACTAACCAGGTCGTTTGACCCAGATGATATCTGATGAACACCCAGCGCTCCGTCAGACTGCCGCTCTATGCCGGCAAGGAACAAAAAGGCGCAAGCCGAGTGGCATTCGCTTCCCTTAGCAATGTATGTCGAAAGGCCCTTCGCGTGGATGTCGTCTGCTATTAGCAGCGCCATCTGGACAGTGCCGCCTGGGCTGTTCAGAGTTACGAGCTTCGCACTCGGTGCCGCCTGCAGAGCGCGGCGAAAATTGAGGGCGGATCCTACGTCAATTTCACCATTCAGAATGATGATATCCGGGTTTGTATCAATGACGGAGAAGGGACCGAACGCCTTTTCCGCAGAGAAACATGGCGTGATCGACAAGATCAGTGCCGACATCGCCAACAACCAGTGACGCAATACCCCGATCAATCTCACAGCGGTGCCCCCACCTCAAGCTTAAGGTCTTATCAAGCCGTAAACAGGCGGAGGTTGCAAGTTGACTCTTAATGCCCGTGCTTGCGAAATGGCAAAGACGCTAGTCGAGGAGCAATTCATTGGTGAAGACGCAAGGTCACGGAAAAGCTAACAGGACGCGCGACGATGCGGCATGGGTGCACGCCCATCAGAGATTCGAGCCCCTCCCTCTCGGCGATCGCCGCGAAGTAGAGCGGGCATCCCCCGTTCAAGACGACGACGGACCGGTGATTGAGGCAGATGCCGCTAAAATGGCCGTTGAGCCAATGCTGAAATCTGACAAGTCTACCAATGGTCAAGACGGAAGTAGCGAACCGAGCCTTCCTTTGGATGAAAATCAGGTCGCTCATGCTGTAGGCACGTGGCTACGGGGCAAGGGCTTTGCGCCAAAGATCATCACAACGAGACAGCGTGGTTACGATATCGATGCTCTGCACCCGACTACCGGGGCGCGATGGGTAATCGAGGCAAAGGGCGGAACAAGCTCAAAACCAGGAAGCAAGAAATTTGGGACAGAGGCAAATAGTCCCGGTGCCTATTTTGCCACCGCCGCTGCCTTTCACAACGCTGTAGCATGGACGGGACGAAAGGCGCTTCAGGGCGCAAATATCGGGATTGCGCTGCCCGTGTCACGGTGGTTCGACATACACGCAGAAAAGATCATGCCGGCATGCGAATTATTGGGAATAACTATTTTTCGCGTTGAGAAATGCGGGCGGATCCACGTCTTCCCAACTCACCCGGACGAGCTGGTGAAAGGCCATATACCGAGGCCAGAAGCTCTGATCGCCAAAGCGACCGGTCCCAACGTCGATCATCTGTGAGACGGGGGCTAAGCGCGGCGCGCTGCGTTTGCGTGAAGACGCAGCCCGTGACCGGACCACTTGTCGCAGAAAGACTCTGCACGTTTCATAGTCTCGCCGTCTGGATTCAGAATGAAGAAAGTTCGGCAGCTGTAGGAATTTGCTCTCACTGCCAAGGTGTCGTTACCAAGCCGCTTTAGCCAGTGATCGACCTCGGCGTCATGACCGCCCTTAAATCGTGTGTTGTGATGATAGACGATCGCCGATCGGCCGTCTGCCAATCGTCGTGCTTCATCTAGCGGTATCTGCTTACCGAAGCGCTTAGTTCGATGGCGACGTGGTTCGTCGTCTGTGAGACCATTGTCAGGATCGGCAAACACGATGTCTGCGTCCCCTAGATCAGCGAGAACACGTTGGAACCAATTAGCTCGCCAGTGTGTGCGCTCCGATGCCGAAAGACCGGCTGAGATCAGGACTTCACCGGAATAACTTGCATTGACGAAGCCGGCTCGCTCCAAAGAAGCTACCGATCGGTTCCGCTTCACGATCTCAGTTAAACCATCATGCAGCTCAGGATCGAGGTAGCGCCAGCGAGTGTGGTCGCGAAGATAGCTTATATGTTTGCCGTCCGAGTTGTGATCTTCGTCGGGATAGAGATACCAAGCAACACCAAGCCGCCGGCCATTTCCGACGTATCTCAACAGCGCAAGCTTGATGAAGTCGCCGATATCGCCTGCATATCGGTTCTGCATCCTTCATTCCGTCCCACAGTCTTGTGCACCGGGCAGCCAGAATCTCTCAATTTTCCAGAGCGCGCCGCCCGTAACCACTCTAATTTCTTCAATGGTCAGTTCATATTCGGCATCGCTGAAGCTTGACCAGCCTGTCTTCAGCCGGTGCCTCCAAAACCTGCGCCTATCGGGGCTGTCTCTTTTGGCGAGCATCTCCAGTAACAATCTATCTATCGGTGGATGAAGCGCATTTGCCTTTTCCATCAAGCCAGGCGGTCCCCTCTGTAGGGAAGGGCCGCTTAGGAGCATCGCTTTCAAGTAGACGTTAATGAGCTTCGCGGCTATTCCCGGACTGAAGGCGGAACCCTGCGTTCCCAACAAACTTGGGGCCAGCTCACAGACCTGGCTACGCAATTCGCGATGGCAAGCTTCGAAATCGGCAGCGTCGGCAGCTGCTCCCAAGTCAAGCCGAGTATCGAAAGGTCAGATTCCCTAATGAGTTGAAGGCCCTGTTCTCGACTGAATCGGCATTTCGAAGAAGCCCTCGCTGCAGTTGCAGCAGCCCATCCTGCGAATCTCTTCCGATGTTCGTCAAAATCGTAGGGGTCCACGTTCCCTCCCTGGTTGTTACGGGTTACCACCACAAAGCTAGCGCGCATCAATGCTCGCCGGGCCGGGATAAGCCTTGGCACCCCTCCAGGGGCGTCCTACGCGTGATCTTCGACATCCATTGGAGATCACATGGCGACGATTCGCAAGCTCAGGGGACGCTGGCAGGCACAAGTGCGTCGGCGCGGCATGAAGCCCCGCTGCAAGTCCTTCGACACGAAGCAAGAGGCAGAGAAGTGGGCTCGTGACCTGGAGAACCAGGTCGATCGCTTCGGTGCCGCTCCGGACACGAAGATCCTCGAGACCACGACACTCGGTGAACTGCTGGAACGTTATCAGCGCGAGGTGTCGCCGACCAAGCGCGGCTCGGTTCAGGAGATCCAGAGGATCGACGTCCTACGGCGTCACGAGCTTGCTTACCGGACCATGATCGGGCTGAGCCAGCAGGACATTGCTTCGTTCCGTGACGAGCGGCTTCGCAGCGTAGCTCCATCTACCGCCGTCCGAGAGCTGGCGATCCTCAGCCACGTCATCGAGGTCTCGATCCGCGACTGGGGACTGCCACTTGGTCGGAACGTCGTAAAGCTCGTTCGTCGCCCAGTGGTCCGGAATGAGCGCAAACGTCGTCTGCAGGGCGATGAAGAGCAGCGCCTGCTCGACGCATGCGCCGGCGGGAAAATACCGTTCTTCAAGACGCTCATCATTCTTGCCATCGAGACCGGGATGCGCCGTGGAGAGATCCTCGGGCTACAATGGTCCGATATCTCGCACAATCGCCGGGTGATCGCGTTGAAGATGACGAAAAATGGATCCGGACGAGAGGTGCCTCTGTCACAGCGTGCGTTCGACGCGCTGACGGAGTGGAAGACGCGGGCGGATCCAGACCAGCCCCGCTTGTTTCCGATGGCTCCAGGTTCGCTGGAGCAAGCTTGGTATCGTCTTCTGACCCGGGCTGAGGTCACAGAGCTGCGGTTCCACGATCTACGTCACGAAGGGGTCAGCCGCTTGTTCGAGCGCGGGCTCAACGTGATCGAGGTCAGCAGCATCTCAGGTCACAAGGAACTCCGGATGCTCAAGCGCTATACGCACCTGAGCGCTGACGATCTCGTGGGACGCCTCGGATAGATCAATCGACGAGTCGGCCGTGTCACGCAGGCTTGCGCGACCTTTACCTTTTCCCGGTGAGCGCGCAAGTTTGTCAGGTTTGAGGGCGGAAATCCTTGCTAAATGCCTATCTTTGGTTGCGTTCGCGGGTGTGCAGACGTTGTCAATTGACGCCGAAGCCTGACGAACCTTTACGCTAACTTTACGCTAACTTGACAGATCCGTTCGATTTCTGCGTTTTTGCCCAACGCGTAAAGGTTCTGAAGCCCGCTTTGGTTGTGTCGAGCCGAAGCTTAGCCTGGGCGTTCTTGAGACGGTGCCGGACACAAGGTGCAAGTGCCTACGGTGTGGCAGGTTGGTCGGTCTAGGTCTCTCAAAAACCCTTGATTCCCAGCGTCGAAAACATATCCAAGTGTGTCACCAGGTATGGAGTAGTAGATCTATCTACGAGCGATGCGGCCCCGCCATTCCCGGTATGGATAGGGTCGGGCTGCCCCAGACAGCGTCATACTTGGGATTGGATTGACATCATCGCCGACGATCATTCGCTGCGCGCCGCCCTACTGTTCGCCACCATCCGGTGCCGAGAAGCCTCCTTTGCCTTTCTCACGCCGAGCCTCGGAGAGGGCGACCGGGAGAGCGAAGTCCTAGGAAAAATCAACGTCTATGATGGGGATGCCTTCCATGCTGGCGAGTGCCCGAGGTCCAATCCTCCCATGCCGAAAATCGACAGGGAAGCTCGTAGGGCGAGCGTGAGCGTTGATGCGCACTTCTACCGCATTCTGCGCCACGGATCGCGCCAGCGAAGATCCTCGAGTCAACGGCGTTTCACCGGGTCTGAAACTTTCGCTCACGATCGTATGCGCTCCGATCCGTGGATCGCTATACAGTAGCTAGTAACGCGCTACAGCCCCTGAAACGCATGAACGGACGATGAACTCGCCCGAAGGAGAAGTCATGCCTGCATTTTCGATTTCCGATAGCGAACGCCTGATGGACAACATTGAGGCCATGCGTCTCATTATGCCCGATGTGCTGGAAGTTGAACGTGAAATCGCACATGAGAAGTGGTTCGCGTATCGGTTCATGTCGCCTCTCGCTGCAACCAAGCTCTTCGTATCTCTCTATCGCCAGAGGTTTCGGAGGTTCATTGAGCAACACAGGGACCGTGAGCAGGGTCGGCGCAGCGTAGGCTTGTCGTTTTCCCTTTTCGACGACGCCGGGCCGCAGCTCACCCGCGTTTGGAAGGCACGCCAGCACGCCGACCGGCATGGTCTACCCTACGACCTGCTGATTGATTTCGGGTTCGAATTCGCTGGAAGGCGCAAGTGGCATCACGCGCCGACGCCCGACCAGATGTTTGGGTCCAAGGGATCTGTCGAAGAGTGGACCCGCAAGTTCGAAGCCTTTGCCGTGGAGAACCTGCCTCTTATTGTCGACGGTATGTCAGCGTTGGCGCCGTATCAGACGGAGCATTATCGCGGGCTCCAGGATCAGGATGAGTTTCGACGCTTTCTGCTCGATCACATGAACGCTCCCGGTAAGTCCTGGGCGGCGAAGCTCGCGAACCACTGTGTCAAGAAGCGTCATGTGCCTTTAGCGGCTGGAATGGAGCTGGTGCCGGAGGCAACGCGGCCTGGAACCATCAGCGAGATTCGGGACGACATCGACCTTGGATTGATAGAGCCCGCACCGAAGAGGGATTTGCCCATCGTCGGCCTTGCCCCGGCGTGCCTCGGCCTTGTGCCTGCTCACGATCACGGTGCTGCCGATTGCTTCCTCTGCCCGTTCGCGAAGAAGTGCCACGAATTTCAGCGGCGTGCAATTACGGAGATGACTGCTCGTTTTGGCTCGGTATCCCCCCTGAAGCGGGCCCGGTTAGCAAATGACCGGGAGAAGACCAAGCTTCGTGTTCGAGCATATCGTAAGCGCCTGGCAGAGGCTGCGGATGCATCCGTCGCTGCCGAATCAACGCTCGGAGGAACTGCAATGTAACGGTCAACTAAGTTTCAATACTATAGAGGAGATATATTATTATAAGTTGACCGTTACACGACTTCATATAGTTTCTCCCATCTCCGGGTGGCTCTACCGCTTCGTAGTAGTAGTTATCTCGGCTCTTCTGCTTCACACACCATCTGCTGCCCGCCGATCCGGCGGGCTGCCGCTGCCCTTTTCTTTGGAGACAATAATGGACATCATCGACATCCGCCGGTTCTTCCGCAACCGCTTCGAATACTACGTGGATAACAAGGACAGTCACGGCGCGGGCGTGCGCGACGGCGCGCCTCTGACGCTTCGGGATCTGTGCAAGATCTTGGCTAACGACCTCGAGCCGTTTCCGCCTCGCTACGATCCCGACATGCGGAAGCTCTGCGGCCACGAATACCTGACCTGGTTCCGGGAGGAGCGCACCTACGGCGACGTTGCTCGTCTGCTCGGCACGCTGCTCGCGGCAGAGGATGGTCATCTGCCGCCTGTTGGCGTGCGGTGGGTGCACGCCATTCTGAAGGAGCGTCCTGCGGCCTGAATGGGTCACCTCTGTGGCTTCTCCGCCATTGCGCCTGGACTGCACCCGTCCAAAGAGCGTCGTGAGGCCCGGCATTTCGCCGGGTCTGTCGACGAGAGAGGTGCGACGCGATAATGTCATCCAGATCAAAAATCACTTCTACAGCTCGCCACTGCGGCAAGCTCAGAACCGCATGCGGTCTTTTCTTGAGCCTGGTGCTGGCGGCGCCTTCGCCTACCCGGGCCGAGGATGAGATACAGACATCCGTCAGTGTTCTGGCGTCGATCGCCGGTCGGATTCGCGTTATTTCCGATAACTGCCGTTTCTCCATCGATCCAATGCTCGAGGGCCGTATCCTAGAAACGCTCGGGCCGGTGCCGGAGATCTCGATGAGCGACGCGGTCGCACTGCTAGTTCGTGGCCACCAGATTGAACTGCATGCTCGAGGTCGCGAGTGCTACGGTGACGAAGATGCAGAACGTCTGAAAACGCTCAAGAATATCTGTCAAATGAGCATTGCGAATCTGAAGGAGCTCGTTGCTGCTCGACGAGAATTTCTGAATGAAAACAAATAACTATCATTACCCTATGAAATCCTTTTGAAAAGTAACGAGATGTGTGACTTATGGGGTGTCCCACCAATAGAGCTAGGGACAAACCAATGAACACTTCGGCAGCATCTTGTGAAATTCTGAGCAAGCGGTCTTTCCGTCGCCATATCGCGAAGCTTTACGGCCATTCTGGCGAGCGCGGGCTTGTATTGAAGGCACCCTATCACGCTGTTGAATATCTGAGCGCACCCGCTGGTCTGGTCGTGCTGGCGCACCAGAACACCGTCGACGGGCAGGTGGATGGAATTCATCCGTCAAGCCTGAGCAAGAGTATCGATCGCCCGGTGAACATCCTTGAACCGCTGCGCGAGACTGATGGTGCTTATAATGTGCACTACATGACGCGGAGGTCTCAGGGGGCGCTGATTCGTGAGGCCTTTGGTCGGATGGTCGACGGTGGCGATCCGGAGGCTCCGTGTATCGAAACCGATAGTCGCTTCACGTTGGAGATCTTCTCCCTTTCTGGCCGCCCGCTGGTCGCCCTTCTCGAAGAAGGAAACGACAGGGTCTATCTGCTCCAGATTGGGAACGGTGCCGCAGTGAAGGAGGCAGCGTAAAATGTCTCTCAGCCCTGAACTCAAGGAAATGCTCAGTGTCGCAAAGGCGAAGTATGGCGTGGGTGATGAACCGCACGACGACCGGCGGGACACCTGCGGACAGTTCTTCGAAGACTTCGGCGAATTGCAGGATAGTGTCCCGTCCGCGACGGCATGCCTCGCGCAGCTCGGATTGCAAAAGGCAACGAAGCACGAGCTCCGCGATATCCTGGAAATGCTGATCGCAACCGAAGCCTAAAGGCACTATCGGAAGCGTCGAAATTGACGCCCATGATGACTAGCGTGGCCTCGACCACGCTAGTCATACGCGTCGGCACTTTCGGATATTCCTAAATGCCATCCAAAGTCTTAGGCCTTTCACCGGTGCGCTTGGCGTGTTGGGTGCTGTGAAGCAGCATCGGAACGCGCAGATCGAGCCGGTGAGCTCATGCGCGTCAAGGACGCTATTGATCGCGGTAGCGCCACGAGTTGGTGTAGGCCTCATTTTCAGACATCAAAATCGGAAGACCCTTAGACAATGGATCGAGACTATCGATTGATCTCTCAGCCCACTCAATCCAGGCTTGGACCTTCTGCCTGTCATCCTCCGCAGCCAGATCGATCATGCTCTTCACCTTGTTCACATAGGCGCGCAACGACTCGGCCTCGTTATGCTGCCGCGCCTGCTGCTTCAACGCAGCGAACCGTGTTCGTTCGATCTCCTCCATCCGACGACGTTCGGCTTCTTGCCGTTGCCAGATTTCTGCTTGCGTGCCTGTTCTTCTCGCTCCAGACGGCGAGCATAGAGCGCGGCTCCAGCCAATGAGACGCCTTCGATAAAACTCGGCAGCACCGACTCTAGCGTCTGCCTCTTTCCATCGGCCCAGTTCGATCTGACGCCAAGGTAAGAGACGTTCGTGATGGTGAATTTGAGCTCCCCGGACGGCACATGGTCGAACTCCGGTATCTTGATCCAGGAGTAG
The DNA here is from genome assembly GCF_059758575.1 of Sinorhizobium sp. GQ132. Taxonomy (NCBI): domain Bacteria; kingdom Pseudomonadati; phylum Pseudomonadota; class Alphaproteobacteria; order Hyphomicrobiales; family Rhizobiaceae; genus Sinorhizobium; species Sinorhizobium sp. GQ132. The sequence continues at coordinate 9,406 of NZ_JCAXDX010000020.1, forward strand.
AGCTTGCTTTCACGAACTTCGGTTGGTGTCGGGACGTGCGGAACATTCTTAGTGTTCTCGGTGAGAGAAATCTCGACCCGTTCTCCGCTCGCCAATAGCTCCCAATCGCCATCCTTCAAGGTTTTGATCTCCCAGTTTTCGGATGGAGCCGCGGCAACGACGCTAGAAATCAGCGACAATACACGTTCGGCTTCTAGGGGCGAGGCGCGGATTTTGAATGGGCTCACGTCGATGTAAGCGAACTCACCTGGCTTTTTGCAGCGATCGAAAGCCTTCTTGATCTTTATCAGCATCGGATGAGGCTTTTCGATTTTCTCGGTCTTAGGCTCGGCTTGTGGTTGGGTTGCGGAGCCACGTTCCTTAATGATCTCTGCCTTGATCGGCTTCGGTCGCATTTTCACGCCCGGTGAAACCTGAGCGATCGTGTTTTCATCGAAATGAGTGCTTTCGAGCGGTGGCCGATCTACCGTTTTTCCATGTGCTAGTTTTTGCCAGTAGCCGAGCGGAGGCACGGGTATGTCGTAACGGCGGCATGCCTTTGCGAGCCCTTGGTCAGAGAGCCCAAGCTCCATCGCGAGCTTGTTCATAGGTTTGGACCACACAAGATCGTAGATCTGTCTACGCGACAAGCTCATCGGCTTCACACATTTCTGGCTTCGAACCACAACCTACTTGCACGCAAGCAGATTGTGCAAGACAGTGCGCACAACCAAGGAGATTTGCATGACTAGGTCCTGGATGGTGCGCGCGGAGCGCAATGGCCGGCTGTTTGATGCTTTCAAGGAGCAGTCGGCGGTGGCGGTCGGTTGGGGTGCTGTCGGCGATCTAGGGCAGGTTAAAAATCGTAAGGCGATTGCCGATAAGGTTGCGGCAACCTGGCCCGAGATCAAGCCGCAGGGCGTTGCCATGGCAGCGGGGCAACTGCACAGGTTCGTTAATGAAATCGTCGTAGGTGACATGATCGTGACCTACGATCCTTCGCGCCGCGTTTATCTGCTCGGGGAGATTACAGGCGCCTACCGCTTCGATCCAATTGTCGATCCAGCAGATCCACACGTCCGTCCAGTGCGCTGGGAGGGCGAAGTTAGTCGCGACCTGCTATCGGTCGACAGCCGGAACAGCCTGGGGTCGATTTCAACCCTTTTCAGGATATCAAGCGAAGTCGCTGGTGAGCTCAAGCAAGCCTTAGCTTCCGGCGAGCCAATTAAAGTCGAGCCGCTGCTAGCGAATGCCCAGGCCGCGGAGGAGGATGTCTTTGAATCGATGGCGAGTCGCGCCCACGAATTCATCAAGGACAGGGTGAATGCGCTGAGTTGGGAGGACATGCAAGACCTGGTCGCCGGGATGTTACGGTCGCTTGGCTACAAAACCCGCGTGTCGGATGCTGGTCCGGATCGCGGCAAAGACATCGTAGCATCGCCGGACGGCTTTGGTTTCGAGTCTCCCCGGATCGTGGTCGAGGTGAAACACCGCAAAGGTGCCATGGGCGCTCCTGACGTCCGTAGCTTTCTTGGAGGGCGTCATCCACAAGACAAGGGGCTTTACGTCAGCACCGGCGGCTTTACCCGAGAGGCGCGCTACGAAGCTGAGCGGGCCAACATTCCGCTGGCGCTGATGGATCTGGACGAACTCGTAAAGAGCCTTCTGGAACAGTTTGACAAGCTGGATCTGGAAACGCAGCAATTGGTGCCATTGAAGCGGATCTTTATTCCGGCGTGGTCGTAACCATTCGTTCTTTACTGGTGTCCGTTTCGACGCTTTTGTATCCTTCCCTGCGCGCAGATCTCATTGCGTCAACGATTTCCATGGTTTCGACGGAAACACGGGTAACGCGGGCAATCAAGTCGATCACCTTCTCCTTGTGGTCCGCGAAGCGATAGGTGTCGAACTTCTCGCGGATTGTCGGGTCCTTCGGCCTCTTTTCCCTGTATTGGTCGAGAATCCATGCAAGGCCCGAGCGGTTGCCGAGTCGATAGGTGAAGGCTGCCGGAGGAATGCCGGAAAGCACGGTTTCGCTGTCGATGCGGATCACGCCGCTCTCCGGTTCGGCCTTCAGAATGGCCTTCGGTGCTACACCGGCCGCGCGCGCCTTTTCATCGGGCATGTCGAGCCGCTCAAGAGGCCACGGCTCGACCGTCTCGTAGCTGATATGCAGATTCATCAGCCGCTTGCCCCAGTCCACCCAGCGGCGGAACTCCGGATAGAACGGGATCCGCGGGAACTCGCGCTTGAGGTTCAGCGCGTATTTTTCGCGGTAGACCGGGTCGTGAAGCACCGCATACACATAGTGGAAGATGTCTTCCTTGGTGCTCTTCTCCGCCTTGCCGTAGTGCTTCTGGAATTGCTTCAGGCCCCAGTCGGTGATGTTGTCGACCCGCTCGCCAGATGAGGTGTAGCGGTAGAGGGGGAGCGTCTCTGTTCCGCCATTTCCGGTTTTGACATAGCTGTAGTCGACAGGCCGGCTAGCAGCGAGGACTGTAAGGCCATCGTCAGCCGAAACGCATCTGAACGCGACGACGGTGTTTGTCCCTCGCAGATCTTTTCCGAACGCAGCAAAGTGATGCTCCGTAAGGCGGTCACTGAGATTTTTGTCACTGTAATAATAGCCCTCCACAAAGGCGCGGAGTTCCACGGGAACGATACGACTACCTGCAAATGCGAGATGATGTTTCGGCAATCTGAGTGAACTGGAGAGTTTGATCTGAGCACTCAGAGACACGATATCTCCAACGTTCTTTGCAGCCGCGTCATTTAAGACCGCTTGAAAGTAACGGATCTTTTGCTCCAATTTTCTGAACGAGAAATCATACACCCATTCGTCTCGGTTGGTTTTTATGCCGCCTGCAAATAACTTGAATATTGCACGTTCTCGCGACGGCGACTTCGCGGCCTTCGTATCCTTGCTTGCGACCGGAACCAGTTCGTCCCACGAGTTCTCCGCCAGATTGATCCAATTTCCCTTCTTGTCCGGCTCGATCCGGTCGAAGTGGATTCCAGAGAACTTCGACGATCCAAGAAAAGCTAGCTTGTCCCCGGCCGTGTCGAATTCCGGCCGCCGCGCATAGAAGATCTTGCAGCCCTTCTCGCGCCGCCGTTTGACCATGAAGGAGATGGCAACGCCGGTCTGGATGCCGAAGACATTGTGTTTGGTGCCGGAGAGCTTCGGATTGGCGCGCACGTCGCCGCCGAGGTCGACCACGTAGATTTCGTTGAACTCCTGCTCCACCGCCTTCCGAAAGCCGTCAAAGGTGCGGCTATCGATGAAGGAGCGATTGGTCACGACGGCCAGCACACCGTCGTCGTGCATGCGGTCTGAAGCCCAGCGGAAGAAGCGGGCATACATGTCATAAACCTTGGTCTTCTGCGCTGTCGAAAGCCGGATGTAGCTGTCCCTAATCAGCCTGTCGATATGTTCGTAGCTGCGGTTCCTGTTGTTGTCATTTTCGTTCTGTTGATTGGCATTGTATGGTGGGTTTCCGATAATGACCGAGATTTTACGAGCGTTTTGGCGCCTGATGCGTTCAATGTTCTCGTCGGACATTGCTCCAAACAGGTCGCCCACATGCTGTCCGGTTTTGATGCCAAGTGCATTGATGTTGTCCAGCGTATCGACGAAGCAGAGGTTCGGGAATTCCGCGAACTGGCCAGAGATCGCTGCATAGGTTGCCTCGATGTTCAGGTTGGCGACGTAATAGGGAAGGATCGCCACCTCGTTCGCGTGCAACTCGTTCTTATATTTGTGGGCGAGCTTCTTCGGGTCGCCACGGAAATATTCGAGCAGTTCGCAGATGAACGTGCCGGTCCCGGTCGCGGGGTCGAGGATCTCGACATGCTCGTCAATCAGATTGCGGCCAAAGTGCTTCTCGCAAAGCCAGTCCGCCCCCTCGATCATGAACTTCACGATCTCGTTGGGGGTGTAGACGACACCGAGGCGGTCGGCCTTCTTTTTGTCGTAGACCTTGTAGAAGTTCTCGTAGATTACCTTCAGGAAGGTCTGTTTTTCCGAATGGCTGCTGATCTGCGCTGCGTTCGCCCGGATCGCCGCGTAGTAGGGCTCCAGTCCCTTCAGCGTCTCACGCTTCACCGCACCGGTGAAGAATTTGCCTTCCAGCGCATAGAGCTCCCTAGCGATGTTGTTCTCGCGATGGAAATCGCCCTCGTTGAACACATGCGCGAAGATTTCTTCGGTGAGGATGTGCTGGATCAGCATTTCCCGCACGTCTGCTTCGCCGAGCGCCGGGTTGATCGTCTCCTTGCAGGTCTCCAGGAAACCCGCCGCTGCTTCGCGGAACTCGGCGTTCTCTTCATAGGCCGTGTCGATGCGGGCGCGTAGGGCCTTGAGCACAGCCGGCAGGTCGGCCTTGAACTGCTGCACCGCCTTGCGGAACTCGGCGATCTCGGCTCGTTCGTATCCGAAGAAAAGCGTGACCAGCTTGTGCAGCGTCGATGTGTCCGTCATCGACGCGCGCATCACCTCCTGCCGGTTTTGAATAAGGACCGCGACCTCGGAGTTCTCGAAGATAATGTTGTCCTGCGGATAGCCTTTGGCGAGCTTCTTGCGGATTTCCTCGTCTAGATCATCCTTGGTATCCTTCGCCTCCCAGAAACCAAGCGGCACGCGGATGTCGTGCAGCACCGTGCCATCCGGGTAGACTGTCGACTTCATGGACGTTTGGTAGGGGTATTCCTCCATAAAGACGAGCTTGCCGGAACTCGCCCAGGTGTCGAGCAGGCGGCGGAAGGCAGGTCGGATAATCTGCTCGTTCGAAAAGCCCGAGAATTTCCGGAGACGATCGATTTCATTCAAATACTGATTAATTAGCTGCTGACTCATGGTTCCCCCATGAGCGGAACTTACTGGCATAGCTCAGCTTTCGGTAGTTTTTTATTTTGCTTCTTCGGCCGCGAGGTTCTCAAGGCCGGCTTCCTTTAGCCAGTGAACCCATCTGAAGAGAAATTCGCGGAATCTGACTTCGCTGATACGTAGGAGACGGAGATCTCGTGTTCGGGGAACGACGGTGGGGCAGCGACCATCGCGCTTGTCGCACTTAGGTTGGGTGCGGTCCTGTCGCGCGCTGACAAAACAGAACATGCGAGCCTCACCTCCGGTCGTCTGGCCGTGCTCGTTCAGGTAAAGAATGCCGCCATGAGATAGCCCGTTGCGAAGGCAGCTCAGAAAGGTCGTGAACTGAAGTTCCTTTGCAGAACTCCTAGCTATCCGGGTATCGAGGTGTTCGGCAATCTCTTCTGGCAGACCGCGAGCGATGTTGAACGGCGCGACCGATTGCATGAACGACCAATCCAGATCTGCAAAAATTGGGTGGTCGCTCAGTCTCTTGCCAAGAACAGCGGCCTCAATCTTCTCGACAAGCCGCCTAGCAACCACACGATCGTCCGCATAACCCTCCGCGTTCTGGAGCTGTCTTTCGATGCGCTCGATGGGTAGAGTCAGCATAGGCACCGCCATCGCCAGCGTCAGGGTCGTTGTTAGTCGCCCACCGTAGCGACTTGCCAGTTGCCCATGCTGTTCAACGAACGGAAGGAGGGCTGAAAACAGGTCGAGGCAACGCTCTGGCAAATCCAAGCTGTAACTGTTGGTCGGCAACACCATGGACGATCCCTCCGTGTGTCCGAGAGCCGTTCTACTCTGCTAGTCCGCGAAGTCTAGCTCGATTCCCCGACCGGCACATGCCGGCCACAGTCGTTGCGCCGGGTCTCTGTCACCAGCCTTCCGGTTCCATCAGAGGTGGATCTTTCTCCCGCTATGAACCGGCCGCGCTGAACAAGCGCCAACCGGCCCCGCGGAGAGGTGGCAGAGTGGTTGAATGCACCGCACTCGAAATGCGGCATGGGTGCAAGCCCATCGGGGGTTCGAATCCCCCCCTCTCCGCCAGATGCCTTACTGCGTATTTCCGAATTTTTCATCGTTGCCATAACTCCCGGCACGCTCGATCTTATGAGGCGGGGTGAAATTGCGCACCGGTTTTGCATCCGTCGTAGGCTTCACCAAGCCCGAGAGGCGGATCTCAACCCGGTCTGATTCTGTGAGCACAAACATCGAAGCGCCCTCATCCATCCCCTCAGCATCACTCCCCCGCATTCCTGCTGAGCCACGCCTCCAATCCCGCGATCACCGACAGCCTCAAACTGGCGTTGCGCGTCAACGCCCGGGCAAGCGGGCGGCCGTCGGGCGGGAAGCCCATTTCGGCCATGACGTCGGCAGGTTTCAGCCCGCGCCGGGTCATTATCGTTCTGATCCCGGCAATTGTTGAGGGAAGCAGGTAGCGGCCGCTGGCGATCGGGGTTCCGGCGGGCTGCGGGCCGGCTTCCAGCGGGGCGGCGGCGGGCGCCGGCAGCGCGCCTTTGGAGACGAGCCAGGCGAGAAAGCTTGCACGTTCGGCATCGCTTGCCTTCGCCCAGGAGTTCTTGAGCTTCTCCAGACGGCTGCGCTCCGGCTTCAGGCCGGCGAGGACCAGCGCCTGGCGCAGCGACGGGATTTTGCCGGTGGCAAGCGCGGCGTGGATTTCCGGAAATTCGGCCTTGAGGCGGTGCAGGTAGGGGGCGTCGTCGCCTTTGGTTTTCTTCGCCATCTCGGCTCCGCTTGTGACACTCCCGGGCGGTCTAGAGCATTTCACCGTTTCATAGAAACACTGAAATGCTCTAACGGATCCAACGCAGTTTCGGACGGAAAACCGTTACACACTTTCCTGGAAGCGCTCCAGCGCGCCGGGAAAATGAGGGCGAGCGAAATTTCCGGTGCCCGCCGAACCTTGGTTTGAAAGCCGGTCTCCGTCCAGTTCTGCACAAGTCAGCCTTTCTAACGTCGCCCGACAGCCGTAATGCATGCGGCGAAGGAAGGACGATTCGATGTCTGACGATGTTGAGCGCTACGGCGACCCGCAGGATGCGACCGTGGCCCTGTACCTCATGAACAATGACGGCGGCGAGCTGACCGACGTGCTGGTCGCTGCGCTCGAAGACGCATTTCGGATTCTCAATGAGGAATGGTCGAGCCGGTCGATGCATTGAGGCATCGCCGGTAAGCCTGCACGCGAACGGCCATCCCGCGCGAGGGGAAAGCGAAGCCGTTCACCCCTTCTGGAGCAGACCCTCCATTGCGGCCGCAGCGCCAAGCAGCATCGCGTCCGCGCCGTGCCGGCCCATCAGCATCAGCCCTGCCGGCCGGCTCGAGCCCGCCATCGGCAGGGTTATTGCGGTCAGGTCGAACTGGTTGGCAACCTGAGTGTTGCGCAGCAGCAGGTACTCCACGCGGCGGTATTCCCTCCTGTCCTCTTCGACCGAGGCGATGCTGACGGCGGGGATGGGTGTGGTCGGCAGCAGCGTGAGATCGAAGGGTGCCAGCCGCTCGTCCATGGCGCGCATGAGCTCTTGCCGCGTCCGCAGCAGGTCCTGGATCGCGGCGTCGGGGACCGTGAGGCGGCGGCGCAATGTGGATTTTACGCGGATGTCGACCGGCGCATTGTCGTCCAGGAGCCAGCCCGCGTGCACACGGCTTGCCTCGAGGCCGGCGAGCGAGCCGATCGCGGTTGCCTCGGCGAAGCGGGCAAGCAGATCGTCGATCCTGCATGCGGCGAGTTTCGCACCCGCACGGGAGAGTGCCTGCAGGCTCCTTTCGAAAGCCGCCGCAATCTCCGGCGCAAGCCCTTGGAGAAGGGCGCCTTCGGGGATGCCGAGCTTCAGGCCGGCGAGCGGCACGGGCTCGAGCGGCCTCGGCGTCTCGCCGGCCATGACCGCGTCGGCGGCCGCGCAATCGGCGACCGTGCGCGCAAGCGGGCCGATCGAATCGAGGCTGGGGGACAGGGGAAATGCGCCCTCCAGAGATACGCGGCGGGCGGTGGGCTTGAAGCCGACCAGGCCCTGCAGGGCGGCCGGAATGCGCACCGAGCCGCCGCTGTCGGAGCCGATGGCGATCTCGCTCGTGCCCTCCGCCGCCGAGACAGCGGCACCCGAGGAGGAACCGCCGGGAATGAGGCTCGGGTCGACGGCGTTGCCGGGCACCGGGTAATGCGGATTGAGGCCGACGGCCGTAAACGCGAATTCCGTCATGTGAGACTTGCCGATGATGACGGCGCCGGCCGCGCGGAGACGCCGGACGATCGCCGCGTCCGCTGTTGCCGGAGGCGCCGCGCGGCGGATGATGGAGCCCGCAAGCGTCGGCTCGCCGGCGATGTCGAAGAGGTCCTTGATGGAGACGATCCGCCCGTCGAGGGGCCCGAGGCTCGTGCCCTCGCGCCGCCTCCCGTCGGCAGCGTCCGCTTCCGCGCGGGCTCGCTCCCGATAGAGCTTTACAAAAACGCGTTCATCGTTCCGCCGCCCGTCAAGTCGGGCGAGAACGGTTTCGAGGCGGTCGCGGGACGGCATATCTGAGGGGGGCAAGGAAGGAACCTCGTGAATTGCGGCCCAAGTCCGGATGGAAGTCCTTGGAAGCGCTCCAATATTTAAAGGATCGCACGATTGATGTACAATAGGGGGCGATAGCGACAAGCAATCGGGAAGACGCCGATGCGAATTCTACGATCCTCCGCAATCCTCGACTCCTCCGCCATCCACGAGGTCAGATACGATGCGCCGCGCCGGACGTTGAGCGTCTGGTTCCTCGGCAACCGCAGGCCCTATCACTACCTCGACGTTCCGGAAGAGGTTTACGAGGAACTGTTGCATGCGGATTCCGCCGGCAACTATTTCAATCAGCACATCCGCCATCACTACGGGTTCCTGCATTAAGGCCTGTTTCATTACTGAGATTCATTTCGGAGGACTGCAATCTCTCCTCCTTCGTCATCTCTCTGCTCGTCACAGAGATGAGAGCGGCGCCGCGTCTGCGGCGCGGGAAGCGTTCTTTCAGCCCAAGGACTTGGTCTGGCTGGATTCCTGTGACAAGCACAGGAATGAGGGAATCAAACAAGCGGCGGGTGGCGCGATTCTCAACAGGCCTCAGGAAGGTATCGGAGGACTGCAATCTCTCCTCCTTCGTCATCTCTGTGCTCGTCACAGAGATGAGAGCGGCGCCGCGTCTGCGGCGCGGGAAGCGTTCTTTCAGCCCAAGGGCTTGGCCTGGCTGGATTCCTGTGACGAGCACAGGAATGAGGAAATCAAACAAGCGGCGGCGCGTGGCCCGAATCTCAACAGGCCTTAAGAAGGTATCGGAGGACTGAAATCTCTCCTTCTTCCGCATCTCTGTGCTTGTCACAGAGATGCAAGCAGCGCCGCGTCTGCGGCGCGGGAAGAGCTCTTTCAGCCCAAGGACTTGGTCTGGCTGGATTCCTGTGACAAGCACAGGAATGAGGAAATCGAACAAGCGGCGGCGGGTGGCCCGCGCCCGTTTCACAGAACTGTCGCCAAACAGTCCGAATAGTTTCATCCGTCTGTAAAGCCGCTGACATCCGGCTGGCCAATGGTCCGCTCGCGAGAACCGACGATTCGCGAAACGGAACCGGAGGCAGGGATTGGCCGCTCTTCGAAACACCCTCACCAGGCGTTCTTTCCTCTTCTCTGCCGGCGCCGCCGGTCTTGTCGCTTCTTCCGGTCTCGCCACGCCATTCTATGCGCGCGGCTACGGGCGGCCGGAATTCGCCCATGGGGTGCAGTCCGGCGATGTCGATACGGGCTCGGGGATGGTCTGGACGCGGGTCGATCGGCCGGCGCGCGTTTCCGTCGAATATTCGACCACCGAGAGCTTTTCGAATGCCGTCAGGCTTGCCGATATCGATGCGACGCCGCTGACGGACTGCGCCGTCAAGTGCCGGCTCGACAAGCTGCTGCCGGACCAGGACATTTTCTATCGCTTCGTCGCGACCGATCTCTACGACGCCAATCGCGTCTCCGAACCGGTCGTCGGGCGCTTCCGGACGGCTCCCTTGCGGCGCCGCTCCGTGCGCTTCGTCTGGTCCGGCGACACGGCGGGGCAGGGTTGGGGCATCGACGAGATCGGCATGAAGACCTATTCGACCATCCGGCTGCACGAGCCGGATTTCTTCATTCATTCCGGCGACACGATCTATGCCGACAACCCCATCCCCGACGAGATCAGGCTGCGCGACGGCGGCATGTGGAAGAACCGGATCGTCACGCCCGAGAAGCGCGACGTCGCGCGCACGCTCGAGGAATATCGCGGCCAGTGGAAGTACAACCTGCTCGACGAGCATGTGCGGAGGCTCCATGCCGAATGTCCCACCTTCTATCAGTGGGACGACCACGAGGTCCTGAACAACTGGTCGGCCTCGACCGATCTCAGCGACGATCCGCGCTATCCAGAGAAGGATGTCGCCGTCTATGCCGCCCGCGCAGCCCGCGCCTTCCACGAGATGACGGCGATCCGCACGCTGCCGACGGAGCCCGGCCGCATCTTCCGCAAGATCGCCTATGGTCCGCTGCTCGACGTCTTCTTCGTCGATCTGCGCTCTTATCGCGGCCCCAACCAGGGCGAGGGGGGTGGCGACCTCTTCGGCTGGCGGCAGGCGGACTGGCTGAAGCGCGAGCTTGCGGTGTCCAGTGCCACCTGGAAGGTGATCGCCTGCGACATGCCGATCGGTCTCATCGTCTGGGACGACTATTCGGCAAGGCGCGGATCGGATGCCATCGCCGATGGCGACAATGGCGCGCCGAAGGGGCGCGAGACGGAATTTGCGGATCTCCTGCGCTTCGTCCGCGACAACGCGATCGAGAACATCGTCTGGCTGACGGCGGACGTGCATTACACGGCGGCGCATCACTACGATCCCTCGCGGGCCGCCTTCAAGGACTTCTCGCCGTTCTGGGAGTTCGTCTCCGGGCCGCTTCATTCCGGCACCTACGGACCGAAGGAGCTCGACATGACCTTCGGTCCCGAGGTTCGCTTCATCAAGGCGTCGGGCGGAGGAATCGACAGCAACCTGCCGCCGTCGGCGGGCCTGCAATTCTTCGGCATCGTCGATATCAGCGGCCAGACGCGGCAGATGACGGTGCGGCTGATGGACCGGCAGGATCGGGAACTCTGGCGGGTGATCCTCAATCCGGCGGTGTCCGTTTGAGCCGGCGGCGCCTCACGCAGGTCAGCCCTGCGCGCCGGCCCCCTTTCGCTTCCGGGAAAAAACCTGTATGAGCGCGGCAACTGAAAAGCGGTACCTGCCTCGTCGCGCGTGCCCACGAACTTTCCGAGACAAAAAATGAGCATTCGCAACATCGCGATCATCGCGCACGTCGACCATGGGAAAACCACGCTCGTCGACGAACTCCTGAAGCAGTCGGGCTCCTTCCGCGAAAACCAGCGCGTCGCCGAGCGCATGATGGATTCCAACGAACTGGAAAAGGAACGCGGCATCACCATCCTCGCCAAGGCGACTTCGGTCGAGTGGAAGGGTACGCGCATCAATATCGTCGATACCCCCGGCCACGCCGACTTCGGCGGTGAAGTCGAGCGCATTCTGTCGATGGTGGACGGCGCCATCGTTCTGGTCGACGCCGCCGAAGGCCCGATGCCGCAGACGAAATTCGTCGTGGGCAAGGCCCTCAAGGTCGGTCTTCGGCCGATCGTGGCGATCAACAAGATCGATCGTCCCGATGCCCGTCACGAGGAAGTCATCAACGAGGTATTCGATCTCTTCGCGGCGCTGGACGCGACCGATGAGCAGCTCGATTTCCCGATTCTCTACGGTTCCGGCCGTAACGGCTGGATGAACGTCGCGCCGGAAGGACCACAGGATCAGGGCCTGGCACCGCTCCTCGATCTCGTTCTCGATCACGTTCCGGAGCCGAGCGTCGGCGAAGGTCCGTTCCGGATGATCGGCACCATTCTGGAAGCCAATCCCTTCCTCGGCCGCATCATCACCGGGCGCATTCATTCCGGTTCGATCAAGCCGAACCAGGCGGTCAAGGTCCTCGGGCAGGACGGCAAGGTGCTCGAATCCGGACGCATCTCCAAGATTCTTGCATTCCGCGGCATCGAGCGTCAGCCGATCGAGGAAGCCCATGCGGGCGACATCGTGGCGATCGCCGGCCTCTCCAAGGGTACCGTCGCCGACACGTTCTGTGATCCGGCCGTCAACGAGCCGCTGAAGGCGCAGCCGATCGATCCGCCGACCGTCACCATGTCCTTCCTCGTCAACGATTCTCCGCTTGCCGGCACCGAAGGCGACAAGGTCACTTCGCGCGTCATCCGCGACCGTCTGTTCAAGGAGGCCGAGGGCAACGTCGCGTTGAAGATCGAGGAATCGTCCGAGAAGGATTCGTTCTACGTGTCGGGCCGAGGCGAACTGCAGCTCGCGGTCCTGATCGAAACGATGCGCCGCGAGGGCTTCGAGCTCGCCGTCTCGCGTCCGCGAGTGGTCATGCACAAGGATGAGAACGGGCAGCTTCTGGAGCCGATCGAAGAGGTCGTCATCGACGTCGACGAGGAGCATTCGGGCGTCGTCGTCCAGAAAATGTCCGAACGCAAGGCCGAAATGGCCGAGCTTCGTCCGTCCGGCGGCAACCGCGTGCGGCTGGTGTTTTTCGCGCCGACCCGCGGTCTCATCGGCTATCAGTCCGAGCTTCTGACCGATACGCGCGGCACGGCGATCATGAACCGTCTGTTCCACGACTATCAGCCCTACAAGGGTGAGATCGGCGGCCGGGTGAACGGTGTTCTGCTCTCGAACGACGCCGGCGAATCCGTGGCCTATGCGATGTTCAACCTTGAAGATCGTGGCCCGATGATCATCGACGCAGGTGAAAAGGTCTATGCCGGCATGATCATCGGCATCCACACGCGCGACAACGATCTGGAAGTCAACGTCCTCAAGGGCAAGAAGCTCACCAACATGCGCGCGTCCGGCAAGGACGAGGCGGTAAAGCTGACGCCGCCGATCCGCATGACGCTCGACCGGGCGTTGTCATGGATCCAGGACGACGAACTGGTCGAGGTCACGCCGAAGTCGATCCGGCTCCGCAAGATGCATCTCGATCCGAACGAGCGCAAGCGCTTCGAGAAGTCGCGGACTGCCGGCGCGGCTTAAGGGCTGGACCCGAGGAGAGGGCGAGTCCGACCCTTCTGATTTCGTCGATCTTACGAACCCCGGAGCGATCCGGGGTTTTTGCTGTGTGTGCCTTTCGCGGGCGGCTTGCGGATAAAGTTAAAAAGGCGTTAACCTTGGGGCAGGTGCCGTTAAAGTTGCCTGTGGGTTAACGCCGCGCGACAGTCCGGCGGGATTCCTGTCCGCCGCGTCGTGTGTTTAGAGTCGCAAGTCATGAAGACTGTTTCGATCGAGGTTCGGCCTGGGGAGCCGCATGAGGCGGCGGCAATCGCCGACGTGCATCGCGTTTCCTGGTTGCAGGCCTATGGCGGCATCATCCCGCACCGCCCCCTTGTCCGAATGGTCCATCGCCGCGACGAGACCTGGTGGCGCAAGGCCACGCGCGGACCGGCGACCCTTCTCGTCGTCGACGTCGCCGGCACGATAGCCGGCTATGCGACGCTGGGCCTGAGCCGGGCTCGGGCGCTGCCGCAGGAAGGCGAAATCTACGAGATATATCTGAGGCCGGAATATCAGGGCATCGGCCTCGGGCGTGTCCTCTTCGGCGAAGCAAAGAGCCTTCTGAAATCGCTCGGCTGCGAAGGGCTGGTCGTCTGGTGCCTGGAAGACAGCGCGAACGCCTGTAATTTCTTCCATTCGGCAGGCGGTCGCGATATTGCCGAAGGGATGGAGGATTTCGGCGAGAAACACCTGAAGAAGGTCGGCTTCGTCTGGAGTTGAGGAGTGCCGCCAAGCGCTGTCATCGGTCCGGGCGTTTAGGATAGCCTCATTTCGGCAGGAAGTGCATGGGTTCTCCCGCCTTCTCGCCGCGGTTTCCGTGATAGGATGCCTGGTCCGTGCCGCAGCGGAAGCTTGCGGCTTCTTCGTCGGCTATCCTGCGGGCCAGCGTGTTCGCATCGGCATTGGCGAGCGCGTCGACATAGCCGACGACGCAGCCGTCGCCGTCCTCCTTCTGCGCGACCTTCGAAATCACCAGAACCTGTCCCTGGAACGCCTTCGTGCTCCTGTCCGTCTGCGGATCCGGGTTCTCGATGATCCAGCGCAGGATGGCGGCGACCGGCTTCCTGCTGTCGTCGAGGCGCCATTCGACGGTGGTTTCGGCATGGTTGAAGGGACCGAAACTCTCGAAGCCGTTCTCCAGATAGCTTTGCCTGACATGGCCGAAGAAGAAGCTCTGGCGGATATCGCTCTCGATGAAATGGACGGGATAGTCACCTATCCCGGGACAAAGGCTCTGCGACGAGGCGCCTTCCCACTCGCGCAGGAGCCGGCACTTGTCGCGGCTGGCGTCTGTGTAGACGCTGTCATTGGCAAGTGCAGGCGCAGAGATCAGGGCGGCGGAAAGAAAACAGCGAAGTTTCGGGCGCATTGTCTCTCCTGCGAAGATAAATATCAGCCCCGCCCCTTTTTAGCCGCGTGGCGTGCCTAGAGCAAATCCGCCCGCCCGGAACCAAAGTCATGTTGCATCGCGGCATGTTTCCCTTTATCCGACGGGACGACTTTTCAAACGACCCCTGGAGGTGCTCATGCGGATCGACGCGATTTCCATCGGAAAGAATCCACCGGAAGATGTCAATGTAATCGTGGAAGTCCCGGTCGGCGGGCATCCGATCAAATACGAAATGGACAAGGAGGCCGGCACGCTGGTGGTCGATCGCTTCCTCTACACGCCGATGACCTATCCGGGCAATTACGGCTTCGTGCCGCACACGCTTTCCGACGACGGCGATCCGATCGACGTGCTGATCTGCAATACCCGTCCGCTGGTTCCGGGCTGCGTCATCAATGTCCGCCCCATCGGCGTGATGATGATGGAAGACAATTCCGGTCAGGACGAAAAGATCATAGCGGTTCCCTCCGCCCATCTGACCAAGCGCTACGACAAGGTGCACGATTACACCGACCTGCCGGAAATCACCCTCAAGCAGATCGAGCATTTCTTCGAGCACTACAAGGATCTGGAACCCGGCAAGTGGGTGAAGATCTTCGGCTGGAAGGATGCCAGCATGGCCAAGCAGCTGATCCGGGAAGCGGTCGAGCGCGCCAAGACGAAGAAATAATCGTTTCGCTGTTTCTCCGAAACTGAAAACCTCCGGGTCGACCTCGACCCGGAGGTTTTTTGCGCTTGGATCAGGACGATCTTAGGTCGGGTCGCCGTAAACTCTCGAATAGGTCGACGCGCGCGACGGGGGCGAAACCGCACAAACTTTTCCTCATCCCTGCTCTGGGGCGTGTTGAGATCCGGGCCCGTCGCCGCCGCCTGTTTGATCTCCTCATTCCTGTGCTTGTCACAGGAATCCAGCCAGACCAAGTCCTTGGGCTGAAAGAGCTCTTCCCGCGCCGCAGACGCGGCGCTGCTGGATCCCTGTGACGAGCACAGGGATGAGGGGAGGAGAGATTGCAGTCCTCCGATACCTTCCTGAGGCCTGTTGAAATTCGGGCCACCCGCCGCCGCTTGTTTGATCTCCTCATTCCTGTGCTTGTCACAGGAATCCAGCCAGACCAAGTCCTTGGGCTGAAAGAACTCCTTCCGCGCCGCAGACGCGGCGCTGATGGAACCCTGTGACGAGCACAAGATGAGGACGGAGGAGAGGTTCCAGTCCTCCGATACCTCCTGAGGCCTGTTGAGATTCGGGCCAGCCGCCGCCGCTTGTTTGATCTCCTCATTCCTGTGCTTGTCACAGAAATCCAGCCAGACCAAGTCCTTGGGCTGAAAGAACGCTTCCCGCGCTGCGGACGCTGCGCTGCTCTCATCCCTGTGTCGAGCACAGGGATAAGGAAAAAGGAGAGATTGCAGTTTCCGATACGTTTCCTAGAGCGCCGCGCGTCTTAGGAGACGCGCAGGTCGCTGCAGCACTTTGAGCTGCTGCATGTTTTTGTCCTTTGAATGGCTACGATCAAAGGAAACGTTCAGTGGCGCACGAAGGAATTCAAGCGCATCGCCATGCGTGCCGACATCGCCTTAGCGCAGCAGCGCAGGAGCGATGGTGGTGTTCAGGAAGAGCTGGATGAAATAGAGGATCACCAGCACGACGAGCGGCGAAAGGTCGACGCCGCCCATGTCGGGCAGCACGCGCCGGATCGGCCGGTAGAGCGGTTCGGTCAACTGATAGAGCGAGCGGCCGATCATGTTGATCGCCTGATTGTTCACGTTGATCACGTTGAACGCATAGAGCCAGGAGAAGATGGCCGAGGCGATGATCAGAAACCACGCAATGTTGATGATGAAATTCAAGGTGCCGATGACAGCAAGCATGCCAGTCTCCAATTCGTTGTTGACAGACATGTAGACATTAGGAACTAAACGAGCAAGTACGCCGGCCCGTCTCGCGCGATGATGTTAATGGCACGGAGCGCGCCTTTCTTCCCTTCCCTGCAGTGCTCAGCGGTCTTCCGATGCGCAAGGATCGCTGCAGGATTCAATTTCCGCACGCTCCCGCTGGTCGATCGGCGACGATATCAGGAGCCTGCAGCAGGAGCATTCCAGCATGTCGGCCGTCCATGCCGCGCACCGCTTCGCCGCCTTCAGGCATGTCGGCTACCGGCGTTATTTCTTCTCCCGCCTGCTCGCCTATTTCGCCGTCCAGATCATGTCCGTGGCCGTCGGCTGGCAGATCTACGATCTGACGCGGGATCCTTTCTCGCTCGGTCTCATCGGCCTTTTCCAGTTCCTGCCCTCCCTCGCCCTCATTCTCGTGACGGGCAGCGTGGCGGATCGCTACAATCGCCGGGCGATCATGGGCATCTGCATGCTGGTCAGCACGCTCTGCGGCGCAGCACTTCTCCTTTTGACGGTGACGGGGCTGTTTTCACCCTGGCCGGTTTACGCGATCCTTGTCGTCTTCGGCATAGAGCGGGCCTTTCTGGGCCCCGCTTCCCAGTCTCTGGCGCCCAATCTGGTGCCTGCGGAAGACCTGCCCAATGCAATCGCCTGGAACTCGACCTCCTGGCAGACGGCGATGATCGTCGGCCCGGTGGCTGGTGGGCTCCTCTACGGATTCGGCCCGACCGTGCCCTATGCGGTCAGCCTCGGCTTCTTCGCTGCCGGCGCCCTGATGGTCTTCGCCGTGCCGAAGCCCGCGAGGCGCTCCCCGCCGTCGGCCGCAAGCTGGCAGACGATTACCGCGGGTTTCCGCTACATCAAGGCCGAGAAGATCGTGCTGGGGGCGATCTCGCTCGATCTCTTCGCCGTGCTGCTCGGCGGCGCCGTCGCGCTCATGCCGGTCTTCGCGCGGGACGTCCTGACGCTCGGGCCGTGGGGCCTCGGCCTCCTGCGGGCCGCACCCGGTGTCGGTGCGGTCGGCATGGCGGTGTGGCTGGCCGCCCACCCGATCCGCAATCGGGCCGGTCTCTATATGTTCGTCGGCGTCGCCCTTTTCGGCCTCGCGACGGTCGTTTTCGGCCTTTCGGCGACGCCCTGGATATCGATCGCCGCGCTCGTCGTCATGGGCGCTTCCGACATGATCTCGGTCTATGTGCGCGAGATCCTGATCACGCTCTGGACCCCGGATGAGCTGCGCGGCCGCGTGAACGCCGTCAACATGGTGTTCGTCGGTGCTTCCAACGAGCTCGGCGAGTTCCGCGCCGGCATGATGGCGTCCGGCTTCGGCGCGGTCTTCGCGGTCGTCTTCGGCGGCGCAGGCACGCTTTTCGTGTCGCTGCTGTGGGCACTCGGCTTTCCGCAATTGCGCCGGATCGACACGCTGGATGTGCCGGAGGCGCAGCGGAGGGGGTGATCGGGAGGGGTCAGGAAGCGGGCAATTGCCGCTGCACGCCGCGATCGCGCCCTCTTGCAGCCCCGCCCTCCATAAAAATCAGCTCCAGAAAATTCTCCATCCATGTCCGCAAGGGATGGTCGTGCAGCATGCGGCCCTCCAGATGCGCTTTGCCCAGCTGGGCACCGGGGAGCTCGAAGCGATGGGCGCCGTGCACCACCCAGCGATGCATCATCGCCCGCGTCAGCTCGCCGTGGAACTGGATGCCCCAGGCATTTTCGCCGTAGCGGAAGGCCTGGTTGGGGTAGGTATCGCCGGTTGCCAGCAATTCGGCGCCCTTCGGCAGGTCGAAGCCTTCGCGGTGGAAGTGATAGACCATCGCCGGCCAGTCCATCAGGGCCTTGCCGGCCTGCGTGGCTCTCAGGGGATACCAGCCGATCTCGGTGATGCCTTCGTGATGGGCTGCGACCTTGCCGCCGAGATTTCGGGCCAGCATCTGCGCCCCGAGGCAGATTCCGAGATAGGGCTTGTTTTCCAGAAGCGGCACGGACAGCCAGTCGATTTCGCGCCGTACGAACTCCTCCTCGTCATTGGCGCTCATCGGTCCGCCGAAGATGATCGTCCCCGAATGCGCTTCCAGCGTGGGCGGCAGCTCGTCGCCGAGCGCGGGACGGCGGATGTCGAGCGTAAAGCCCTTCCGCTCGAGAATGTGGCCGACACGGCCGGCGCTCGAGCGCTCCTGGTGAAGCACGATGAGGATGGGTCTCTTGGGGTCTCTTTGGGTGTCTGGGACCTCTGGCGGCATCGTCAGCTTTCCTGTTGCGCCTCGTTTTCCTCCACCATGTCGATCTTGGCGGCTGCTTCCTGGCGTTTCAAGACCCGGTCACGCCCGGAAACGCCGAGGAGGTCGGCAATCCGCCAGATCACGTGATCTTCCATCTCGCTGCGCGCACCGTCCGCGTAAACGATTTCCCACAGCATGCCGACGAGCTCGATGCGTTGCTCCTCGGGCAGGTGCCGCTTTATATCCGACGTGAACTGGTAGAAATCGATCGCTTCGCTCTCGGCGCTCTCGCCGGCCGCGACCAGGGCGTTGAGAGCGGCATCGTCAAGCTTGTAATGCTCCTTGATGAGCTTGCGCATCTTGCGGCGCTCGGAGCTGCGGACCGCGCCGTCCGCTTCCATGACCTGGAAGCAGAGGCCGATCACCGCCACGCGGGGGTCCCCCAGTTCAATCCGCGCCGAGCCAGTCATTCCTTCCAGAAATGCGCGAAAACGTTCAAACATGCACTATCGCCTGCAGCCTGTGGATATGTCGGGGTTCAGAAAAGACGGAAGTTGGCGGTGGTCCGTTCCGCCGCCGCCGGTTCGCGCACGCCCGGATCGTCCGGGGGGCGTCCGAAAAAGGGATCCGGCGCCTCCTCCGCATCCTTGTCCTTTGCAGGCGATGCGGCCGGTTCCTTCCGGTCGGGAACGGTGATCGCCTTCTCCGGCTCGACCCGTTCTTTCTCGTCCCGCTCTCCCTCGGCTCGTTCTCTCTCGGTTTGCTCGCGCTCCGCTGGCGGGGCAGCCCCGACCGTCCGTTCAGAAGCCGGTTCCTCGGCGGGGCGGAGCACCGTCGCGACTGGCGGGAGGCTGCGAATTGCCTGGTCGGGGTTCAGATGCCCGTCCTCCGTTGCCGCCGCGATCTGCGACGGCGGAGCCTTCCACTCGAAAGCGTCGAGTCTGCCGCTGACCGGCGAGACCGGCAGCCAGACGGGCGAGGTGACGCCGTCGGCGGTCCAGGCCGGATCACGCGGGCTCTTCAGCGCCTGCGCCATCCAGTGCCGGATACGGCCCTCGTCGCCGGTGTCGGCCTCCTCGATATCCGCGAGCAGCAGAAAAATGCTCTCCCTCGGCTCGAGCCGGGCGGCGGCCTCTGCCTTTGACCGGGCAAGAGCGAGCTCGCGCGCATCGAGCGCCGCCTCGGCGACGGTCGCCAGTGCGACGGCATTGTTGCTGCGGAGCGATTCGAGCTTCTTCGCCCGCTTCAGACGGTCGAGGGTGGAATCGCCGCCGCGCGCCCGCACATAGAGGCGCGCAATGTCCGGATGCGGATCCGATTTCCACATCCTCTCGAGGATCGAAGCACCCTTGCGCAGATTGTCCTCGCGAAAGAGCGCCTTGGCGGCAACGAGGGCCGCCGGCACGAGGCGGTCGTCGAGCTTCAGCGCCGCCTGCGCGTCGTCCCGCGCGGATTTCGGGTCTGCATCCAATCTTTCCATTGCCCGCGCCGTCAGAAGAACGGCCTTTTTCCGGTCCGCTTCCTTCCTTTCGAGCACATGGGCGGCGCGGCTCTGGTCGAGCAGACGGATCGCCTCGTCCCACTGGCGCGCCTGGCTGCGATGGTCGAGCGTTGCCAGGGTCGCCCACGGCAAGTGCGGCGCCTTCTCGGAGGCACGCTCGGCGTATTGGCGCGCGGCCTCGTTGGCGCCGAGGCGCTTGGCTTCCAGATAGAGCCCGCGCAGGCCGAGTTCGCGCGTCTCCGGGTCGTCCGCCATCGCCTCGAATTTCTTGCGTGCGTCGTCGTATTTGCCTTCGATCAGCGCGGTCTGCGCTTCGAGCAGATGGATGAGCGGCTCCTGATCCGAGCTGATGAGGTTCCGCGTGCGTGCGGCCATCTTGCGGGCGAGATTGGCGTCGCCGGCGCCGGCCGCGATCAGGCCGGTCGACAATGCCTGATAGCCGCGGTCGCGCTTGCGGGCGCGGAAGTAACGCGTGACGGTGTGCGGCGACAACCAGATCGTGCGAAGCAGCCAGATGACGATCAGAACGGCAGCGAAGAGCGAGATCAGGATCGAGGCGGCGCGCATCAGGCTCATCTCGATCAGTTGGCCCTGCCAGATCAGCGACAATTCCCCCGGACGATCCGCGAGCCAGGCAAAGCCGAGAGCCAGGCAAAGGACGAGGAGTACGAAGAACAGTATCCGGATCATATGGTCTTCTTTCTCCTGCTAACCTTGCTTGTCCGTGCGCGTCATGGTGCCGGCCACGGCGGCATCGATCACCGTTTCGACGCCAAGCCGCCGGTCGAGCTTCTCCTTGAATCCCTGGCCAGCGGATTTCGCGGCTTCGGGAAGGCTGTCCCATTCGAGCGATGCGCCCTTGAGATCGCCGTTGTCGAGCTTGTCTTCGATGCGGGCGATCACCGCTTCCGGCGTGTCGCCTTCGACGCTGCCGACCGGCCGCACGCGAATGCCCGACATGGCGCTGGAGACGAGGCGATCGAAAATGCCCTGATCGGGATCGGGCCGATGCAGCGCGTCCAGCATCGCGTCCGCCGCCGGCCGGAAACTTTCCCTCAATTCCGTCCGTGTGGGGACCCCCGTCGCGGCGACATCGGCCAGCTCTTTGACGACCGGATCCTCGGGGGCGATGCTGCGCAATGCGTCGAGTTCGGCGAGGAACGGCCCGCCGCGATCGATCGCCGTCTTCAGCGCGGTGACGGCAACGGCTTTCGCCATCTCGATATCGTTCGCAGGCTCGTTGAGCTTCTGCTCCGCCTGGCCGATACGGCCGGCAAGTTCCGCCCTGGCGGCGTCCGCCGCCTGGCGAGCCTCGGCAAGCTCGGTCTTCAGGGCGGCCATTTCATTCGTCAGATTGGCGACCTCCGCTTCGAGCGCCTTGATTTCGGGAGCGTCCGCCGCAGCTGCGCCCGGCTCCCGGGCCGCCTGTTCCAGAGCGGCGAGGCGGTCTTCCAAAGGGGCGACGTCCACCGCCGCCGCCGGGGCCTGCGCCTGAAGCTCCGCCTTGATCGCTTCGATCTCGCTGGCAAGGTTCTGCTCGGTACCCGGCTGCTCCGGTCCGGGCGCCGGAACGTAGCCGGCATATTGCAGCACGCCGGCACCGGCGAGCGCTATGAGACCGCCGAGGATGCCGGCTGCAAGCGCACCTGCGCCTGTGGCCTGTCTCCTCTTTGCCTCGGGCAGTTCGCCGTTGGTCGCGTGCGGAAGCTCCGCGTCGAAGGCGGCCGCAGCCGCGTCGGCGCGTGCCTCCTCCGTCTCTGTTTCCTCTTGCGGATCGCCCGCCGGCAAAGGAGGTTCGCCGATGCCGGCTTCGTTGCTTTCGACTTCGCCGGTCCTCACTTCGCCGGCTTCAGCCGCCTCGCTCGTCGAAATATCCGCCGGCTTGCCCGGTGCCGCATCCGGCCCGGCCGCTGCCTCGCCCGCTGCAGGTTCGGTCTTCTCCGCCTCGAGATCGATCGTCAGCGGTTCTTTCCCGGGTTTCGAGCGGCGCGGCGGCTTTTCCGATGCCATGGTCACCTCTTTTACCGTTTCATTGCCTGTCGGTCGGGCCTGAGCGGATCTGCAGCAGGAACGCTCCGCACCTTCCTCCGTTCTAAACGCAAACCTAGTCAGCGAGGATGACGAGGGAAAGCCCCAGACCATGCTTTTTGACGGAAATGGCCCAGATGACCCGAGCAATGTGCATAAGGCAGGCGGAAAACCGGCGCCGACTTTGCTGATTTGGCCTCAAAGAAGCTGAAAGAGATTTTCCTCGTCGGGCGCTGCCGCGACCCTGCAGACAAGACCGTCCGGCAGGGTCTCTCTTATCGGCCAGCTCAGGCAGAGAAAGCGCGAGGCGAGGTCCGCGGGTTCAAGCCCGCTCTCCCGCAATGCTGCATCCAGGCGCCGCGCGCTCTCGCGGGAATAGAGCATTACCGCATCGAAGGGGCCCGCGCGGAGGAGCCCGGGCAGCGTCTCCGCAGGATAGTGGACCGGCGCCATCCGGTAGCATTCGGCGGTCCTGTGCTCGATTCGCCGTTGGTGCAATGCCCGTTCGAAACCCTCGGTCCGCGGTGAACCCGCGAGATAGACCAGCATTTCGCCGGGGGGGAGAAGGGCAGCGACCGTCTCGGCGAGCCCCTCGCCGGTTCCCGGTCCGATGCGGATGTCGGTAAATCCGAGATCGCCCGCGGCGCGCGCCGTCGCTTCGCCGACTGCAAAGAGCGGTGTTGCAAGGTGTGGCTCAAGCGCCGGACCGAGCGCACCGAGGACGCGGACCGCCTCCCCACTGGTGACGGCGATCGCCTGGTGGGGCTCGCTCAATGCTGCCCGAACCGCGCCGGCGAGATGCTGCGCCTGCATAAGCGGCAGGATGACCGCTTCATGACCCATGGCGCTGAGCCTTGCCGCCGTCCTTTCAGCGGCCGGGCGTGGCCGGGTCACGAGCACGCGCATCGGATCAGCTCCAGGTCGAGAAGAAACCCGGCCCCGCCTTGGCGCGGATCCGCTCGCCGGCCTCCTGCCCAAGCCTTTCCGCGTCTGCCGCTCTGCCGTCGATTTCGATCTGGTGGAAGGTGGTGCCGTCGGGCGTCAGGATCATGCCGGCAAAACGGATATGTGTCCCGTCCGATTGCGCGTAGCCGGCGATCGGCGTACGGCAGGAGCCGTCGAGTGTCGCCAGGAAGCCGCGCTCGCAGGAGACCGCCTCGTGTGTGCGGGGGTCGTCGATTGCCGCAAGCAGCGTGTTGATACGGTCGTCGCCGATGCGGGCCTCGACGCAGATCGCGCCCTGAGCCGGCGCCGGCGGAAATTCTTCCGGGTCAAGCAGCTCCGTCGGCACATGCTCCATGCCGAGACGCTTCAGGCCGGCGAAGGCCAGAAGCGTGCCGTCGACCTGACCTTCGGCAAGCTTGCGCAGGCGTGTCTCGACCTGTCCGCGATAGGTGATCACGTCGATATCGGGCCGAAGCCGCCGGATCAGCGCCTGACGGCGCAGCGAAGACGAGCCGACGGTGGCGCCTTGCGGGAGATCGGCGAGCCTTTCGGCCGAGCGGCCGACAAAGGCGTCACGGATGTCCTCGCGCGGCAGGAAAGCCGAAAGGAACAGCCCGTCCGGCAGCTTCGTCGGCATGTCCTTGGACGAATGTACGGCGAAGTCGAGGTCTCCCGACAGAAGCTGCTCCTCGAGCTCTTCGGTGAACAGGCCCTTGCCGCCGATCTCCGCAAGCGACCTGTCGGTGATCCGGTCGCCCTTCGTGGAAAGAATGACGATCTCGAACATTTCCGGTGGCAGACCATGGGCGGCGGCGAGCCGGTCGCGCGTTTCATGCGTCTGGGCCATCGCCAGCGGGCTGCCGCGCGTGCCGATGCGGAAAGGTTTCGTTTGCATCCTTCGCCATCCGTTGTTACTGCATGCTTCCTTGGATCGGAACCGGTTCAGGACAAAACCATGCAGCAGTTCAAAGCGTTACAGCGTCCCTTGTGCGTCTGAAGGCGCACGGCGCTGTTTGAGTTTCGTGTAACCACCTTTCACTGCGACCGCAATCTTTGAGTATAGCACGTGACGTCCCCGCCTTTGCGCATCCTCGGCATTGAGACAAGCTGCGACGAAACCGCCGCTTCGGTCGTGCTGCGTGACGAAGAGGGCCACGGCCGGATTCTCGGCGACGTGGTGCTGAGCCAGCTGGAAGAGCACAGCGCCTATGGCGGCGTCGTTCCCGAGATCGCGGCGCGCGCCCATGTCGAGGCGCTCGACACGCTGATCGAGGAAGCGCTCCTGCGCGCCGGCGTGACGCTCCGGGACATCGACGCGGTCGCTGCGACAAGCGGTCCCGGCCTGATCGGCGGGCTCATCGTCGGGCTGATGACCGGCAAGGCGATCGCGCGGGCGACCGGCAAGCCGCTCTATGCGGTCAATCACCTCGAAGGTCACGCGCTGACGGCGCGGCTGACCGACGGCCTTTCATTTCCCTATCTGATGCTGCTCGTCTCGGGCGGCCATACACAGCTGATCCTCGTCAAGGGCGTCGGCGAATACGAACGCTGGGGCACGACGATCGACGATGCGCTCGGCGAGGCCTTCGACAAGACCGCAAAGCTGCTCGGTCTTCCCTATCCGGGCGGGCCGGCCGTCGAGCGGGCGGCGCAGGCCGGCAATGCGGAGCGCTTCGATTTTCCCCGGCCGCTCGTCGGTGACGCCAGGCTCGACTTTTCTTTTTCGGGCCTCAAGACCGCCGTCCGCCAGGCCGCACAGTCGCTGGAGCCGGTGACGGATCAGGATATCGCCGACGTCTGTGCCTCTTTCCAGCGCGCCATTTCCCGCACGCTCAGGGATCGGGTCGGACGCGGCTTGAAACGGTTCAGGGCGGACTTCGCTTCCGTCGACCAACCGGCTCTCGTCGTGGCCGGCGGGGTTGCCGCGAACCAGACATTGCGCCGGACACTGCAGTTGCTTTGCGACGAGCACGGCTTCCGCTTCATCGCGCCGCCGCTCTCGCTTTGCACCGACAACGCCGCGATGATCGCCTGGGCCGGTGCGGAGCGCCTCGCGGCGGGCCTGCCGGCGGACGGGCTCGATGCGGCTCCGCGTTCGCGCTGGCCGCTCGATTCCGAAGCCAAGGCATTGATCGGCTCCGGCAGACGCGGCGCCAAGGCATGATGGACGGAAGATGAGCGGCAAATCGAAGAGCGCGCAAAAAATCGTGGTCGTCGGGGCGGGCGCCTTCGGAACGGCGCTTTCGGCCGTCGCGGCAGCGAAGGACAAGGCGAATGTCACTCTGCTTGCCCGGCGGGAAGAAGCGGCCGCGCAATGTCGCCGTACCGGGCGGAATGACGCGGTTCTCCCGGGAATTCCGCTTCCCCCGCGCCTTGTCTATTCTTCGCAGGCGACCGCGCTCGAAGACGCCGACATCGTGCTTTTTGCGATGCCTTCGCAAGCGCATCGGGACGCGGCGCGGTGCTACGGTGCCGCGATCGGCGCCAGGGCGATCGTCGTCACCTGCGCCAAGGGCATGGAGCAATCGACCGGCCGACTCCTCACCGACGTTCTCGAAGAGGAGTTGCCGGGCCGTCGCGTCGGGGTGCTTTCCGGCCCGGGCTTTGCCGCCGATATCGCTCGCGGCCTGCCGACCGCCATGGTGATCGCCGCCCCCGATACCGCGATCGCGACGGAGCTTGCGGAGGCGCTTTCCGGGCGGACGTTCCGGCTTTATCCCTCGGCGGACCGCACCGGCGTTCAGCTTGGCGGGGCGCTCAAGAACGTGCTGGCGATCGCCTGCGGCATCGTCGAAGGCGCCGGCCTCGGCGACTCGGCCCGCGCTGCGCTGATCTCGCGCGGGCTTGCGGAAATGTCGCGCTTCATCGTCGCGAGGGGCGGCGAGGCGGACACTGTGCGCGGCCTTTCGGGATTGGGTGACCTCGTGCTGACTGCGACGAGCCACCAGTCGCGCAACCTGCGCTTCGGCATAGCCCTCGGTAAAGACGGCCGGGCTGCCGCCGGCAGCGAATTGGTGGAGGGCGCTTTTGCCGCATCCGTCGCCGCCCGCGTGGCGGGCGGACTCGGCATCGAGATGCCGGTCACGGAGGCCGTCGCAGCCATCGTCGACGGAAAGCTGGATGTCCGCTCGGCTCTCGAACAACTGATGTCCAGACCGATCACCCACGAATGATGTCTTCAGGAGGATCCATGCTCTTCGCACTGCTCTGCACCGACAAGCCCGGCGCGCTGCAACTCAGGGTCGACACCCGACCTGACCATGTCGCCTATCTCAACGACCTCAATGCCCGGGGCATCCTGAAGATCGCAGGGCCTTTCCTCGGCGCCGACGGCAAGCCGACGGGGAGCCTCGTGATCGTCAAGGCCGACACGCTCGAAGAGGCCAGGGCGCTTGCCGAGGCCGATCCCTACGCGAAGGCGGGTCTCTTCGCCAATGTCGAGATCAAGGCCTACAACTGGGTCTTCAACAATCCGGAGGCTTGAGGGGCGATGGCGTTCTGGCTCTACAAATCCGAACCGGCGAAATGGTCCTGGCAGATGCAGAAGGATGCCGGCGAGAAGGGCACCGAATGGACCGGCGTGCGCAACTACCTGGCGCGCAACAACATGCGGGCGATGAAGATCGGCGACAAGGGTTTCTTCTATCACTCCAACGAGGGGCTCGAGATCGTCGGCATCACCGAGGTCTGCGCGCTGTCGCATCCGGACTCGACGGCAGAGGGCGACGCCCGTTGGGACTGCGTCGACATCCGCGCCGTCAGGGACATGCCACGGCCGGTTTCACTCAAGGAAATCAAGGAAAACCCGAAGCTCGCCAAGATGTCGCTCGTCACGTCGATGCGTCTTTCGGTGCAGCCGGTGACGGATGACGAGTGGATCGAGGTCTGCCGCATGGGCGGGCTGGACAATCCGCCCCGATAGCGACCCGAATGTCGTGAAGACCGATCCCGAAAGCTTCATCCGCGCCAACACCGACATTCTCGCGCCGCCGCACGTGCCGGAAATCCGCCTGCATCTTGCGGGCGAGGCGCATGAATTGTGGCTGAAGACCGAGGAGGAGCTGGAACGGATCGGTCTGCCGCCGCCCTTCTGGGCCTTCGCCTGGGCGGGAGGGCAGGGGCTTGCCCGCTATGTCCTCGATCATCCCGAGACGGTGCGCGGCCGCCGCGTCATCGATTTCGCCTCCGGTTCCGGCCTCGTCGCCATTGCGGCGAAGTTGGCCGGCGCCGATGAGGTCACCGCCGCCGACATCGACCCATGGTCCGAAACGGCCGCGCGGCTGAATGCCGGGCTCAACGGCGTATCGCTCGCCTTCACCGGAGACGATATCGTCGGCTCGGAACGGGCGGCCGACGTCTACCTCGCCGGAGACGTCTTCTACGACAAGAGCTTCGCCGATCTTCTTCTGCCCTGGTTCGACGCGCTCGAACGTGCCGGTGCCGTCGTTCTCGTCGGCGATCCGGGCCGGGCCTATTGTCCACGCGGGCGGATGACTGACCTTGCGACCTACGAGGTGCCGGTGACGCGGGCGCTCGAAGACAGCGAGGTGAAGCGCACGACGGTCTGGCGGTTCGGTCCGGCTGTCGGCGCCGGCGACGATTGAGAGGAACGTCCGCCCTCTACGGCCGGACGACGCAGACGCCGTGCTCCCAGGAGCAAGCGCTGGCGTTTACCTGCGGCGAGACGATGATGATCTTCGCGCGTTTCGACGATGGGTTGGCTGCTGCGGTCTCGCCGGCAAGATAGGCGTAGCCGCCGTCCCGGCTGAAATAGATGCCGTTTCCTTCATCGCGGAACGCCGAAAGGCCGCCGGCATAGGTGCCGATGTCCGGAATGGGTGTCGGGAAGTCGTAACTCCCATAGCTGCCGTAACCGCCGGACGCGTATCCGCCCCCATTGATGACGATCACAGGACCACGATCCCGTCCGCGGGGAGCGTAACGATGCCGGGAATATCCCGGCCAGGGATATCTCGGCCGGACGTGCCGGGTGCGGGTCTGAACATCGGGCAGGCCCATGGAACCGGCAGATGCGAAACCGCCGACGGTCGTTACTGACCGGTGGCGCGCCTTGCGCCAGGTGTGATGGGGCGTGCGATGCTTGATCCGGACATGGCGGGTTCGGGTCTCCACATTGCCGAAACCGTCGCTTTCGGCGGCCCGTGCCGGCAAACCGGCGGGCATCGCAAGTGCGAAGGCCACGACTAGAGCTTTGGCCGCGCGGACCATTTGCGAGGGGTTCATGTCTCGCTGCCTCCGGATCATCGTTAACAAACCGTTAAAGTGCATCCTGCGGCAACCGACGGGAAATGTCACGGATTCGGCTGGGTTTTTTCGTGCATATCGTTAAAAGGCCGGATGTCTCTCCGAGGCGGGAAAATGCCGTTTTCCGTCAAATCGATTAAATTGATTTTGCACTGCAAACACACTTGTCGTGAAGCCCTATGGTGATTAAAGGTCCGGGTGACTGAATTGCGCACAATCGGGTGCGATACCGGACGAAAAGAGTCCAGTTTTGGACGCATATCCGGTCATCCCGCGAGGTTCCGATGACGAATGTCACAAGAAGCCGGCCGCTCTCGCCGCATCTTCAAATCTACAAGCCGATCCCCACCATGATCATGTCGATCATGCACCGCATCACCGGCGGCGCGCTCTATTTCGGCACCGTCCTGGTGGCCTGGTGGCTGATCGCCGCTGCTTCGGGCGCTGCCTACTACGACTGGGTGAACTGGCTGTTCGGCACGTTCATCGGCAAGGTCGTCCTCTTCGGCTATACCTGGGCCCTTGTGCACCATCTGCTGGGCGGCATCCGCCACCTCGGCTGGGATCTCGGCTACGGCTATGAGAAGCACTTCGCGACGAGAATGGCGAAGGCCATGATCGTCGCATCGGCGACGCTGACGCTCGTCATCTGGGTCGTCGGCTACCTCGCTCGTTAAGGGAATTCGACATGAATATGCGTACACCTCTCGGCAAGGTCCGGGGTCTCGGTTCGGCAAAGGAAGGCACGGATCACTTCTGGCGGCAGCGCCTCACGGCCGTCGCCAGCATTCCTCTCACGATCTTCTTCGTCGTCTTTCTCGCCCATTATGCGGGCGCACCGCATGCGGAACTGATCGCGGCCCTTTCGAACCCCTTCGTGGCGGTTGCCATGGGTCTGATGGTCGTCGCCGGCCTCGTCCACATGAAGATCGGCATGCAGGTCATCATCGAGGACTACGTCCATGCGGAGGGCGCCAAGATTGCGCTTCTCATGCTCAACACATTCTTCACGATCGCGGTCGGCGGGCTCTGTCTTTTCGCCGTCCTGAAGATCGCTTTTGCAGGGTAATTTCGTCATGGCATCGATCAGTTCACCCGCTGCAAACGGCAAGGCATATCAATATGTCGACCATTCCTTCGACGTCGTCGTCGTCGGCGCCGGCGGGGCGGGCCTGCGCGCGACGCTCGGCATGGCCGAGCAGGGCCTGAGGACGGCCTGCATAACCAAGGTCTTCCCGACGCGTTCGCATACGGTCGCGGCACAGGGCGGCATCGCCGCTTCGCTGCAGAACATGACGCCCGACTGCTGGCAGTGGCATCTTTATGACACCGTCAAGGGCTCCGACTGGCTCGGCGATGTCGACGCCATGCAGTATCTCGCAATGGAAGCGCCGAAGGCGGTCTACGAACTCGAGCACTATGGCGTTCCGTTCTCGCGCAACGAAGAAGGCAAGATCTATCAGCGCCCCTTCGGCGGCCACATGCAGAACTACGGCGAAGGGCCGCCGGTGCAGCGCACCTGCGCCGCCGCCGACCGTACCGGCCACGCGATCCTGCATACGCTTTATGGCCAATCGCTCCGGAACAATGCCGAATTCTTCATCGAATATTTTGCCATCGACCTGATCATGTCGGCTGACGGGCGCTGCACCGGCGTGGTCGCCTGGAACCTCGACGACGGCACGATCCACCGGTTCGCCGCCAAGATGGTGGTGCTGGCGACCGGCGGCTACGGCCGCGCCTATTTCTCCGCGACCTCGGCGCATACCTGCACCGGCGACGGCGGCGGCATGATTGCGCGCGCCGGTCTGCCGCTGCAGGATATGGAATTCGTGCAGTTCCATCCGACCGGCATTTACGGCGCAGGCTGCCTCATCACCGAAGGTGCCCGCGGCGAGGGCGGCTATCTGGTCAATTCCGAGGGCGAGCGCTTCATGGAGCGCTACGCGCCTTCTGCCAAGGACCTTGCCTCGCGCGACGTCGTTTCCCGCTGCATGACGATGGAAATCCGCGAGGGCCGAGGCGTCGGCAAGAACAAGGACCATATCTTCCTGCACCTCGACCATCTCGATCCCGCAGTGCTGCATGAGCGCCTGCCGGGCATTTCGGAATCGGCGAAGATCTTCGCCGGCGTCGACGTCACGCGCGAGCCGATCCCGGTGCTGCCGACCGTTCACTACAATATGGGCGGCGTGCCGACCAATTACTGGGGCGAAGTGCTGAATGCGGACGGCCAGAACCCGGAGCGAATCGCGCCCGGACTGATGGCCGTCGGCGAAGCCGGCTGCGCCTCGGTGCACGGCGCCAACCGGCTCGGCTCGAACTCGCTGATCGACCTTGTCGTCTTCGGCCGTGCGGCGGCGATCCGCGCCGGCCAGATCATCGACCGCAACGAGGCGGTGCCGGACGTCGACACGGCCTCCTGCGACCGCATCATGGAGCGGTTCGACCGGCTGCGGCACGCCAACGGCACCACGCCCACGGCAGTGCTGCGTGACAAGATGCAGCGCGCCATGCAGGAAGACGCGGCCGTGTTCCGTACGCAGGAGTCGCTCGAATCCGGCTGCCGTCGCCTGTCGGCGATCTGGAAGGAACTGCCGGATGTCAGGGTCACCGACCGCTCGATGATCTGGAACTCGGATCTCGTCGAGACGCTGGAGCTCGAAAACCTGATGGCCAACGCCATCACCACGGTCTACGGCGCCGAGGCGCGCAAGGAAAGCCGCGGCGCGCATGCGCGCGAGGACTACAAGGACGGCCCGCTCGCCGGTCGCGACGACGTCAACTGGCGCAAGCACACGCTTGCCTGGGTCAACGAAGCGGGCGACGTCCGGCTCGATTTTCGTCCGGTGCACACCGAGCTGATCGCCGAAGGCATCGATCCCTACAAGATCGAGCCGAAGGCGCGCGTCTACTGATCTCGAGGACTAAGGCACATGGTTGAACTCGCTCTCCCCAAGAACTCGCAGATCACCGAAGGCAAGGTGTGGCCGAAACCGGTCGGTGCGGCGAACCTGCGCGAATACCGGGTCTATCGCTGGAATCCGGACGACGGCAAAAACCCGCGGATCGATACCTATTACATCGATATCGACGATTGCGGCCCGATGGTTCTGGACGGTCTGCTCTACATCAAGAACAACATCGATCCGACGCTGACGCTGCGCCGCTCCTGCCGCGAAGGCATCTGCGGCTCCTGTGCGATGAATATCGACGGCACCAATACGCTGGCCTGCACCAAGGGCATGGATGAGGTGAAGGGCGCCGTGAAGGTGTATCCGCTGCCGCACATGCCCGTCGTCAAGGACCTCGTGCCCGACCTCACCAATTTCTATGCGCAGCACCGTTCGATCGAGCCCTGGCTGAAAACGGTTTCGCCGACGCCGGCCAAGGAATGGCGGCAGAGCCACGAAGATCGCCTGAAGCTCGACGGCCTCTATGAGTGCATTCTCTGCGCCTGCTGCTCGACCTCCTGTCCGAGCTATTGGTGGAACGGTGACCGCTATCTCGGCCCCGCCGTCCTCCTGCAGGCCTATCGCTGGCTGATCGACTCCAGAGACGAGGCCACCGGCGAGCGTCTCGACAATCTCGAAGATCCGTTCCGGCTCTATCGCTGCCACACGATCATGAACTGCGCCCAGGCCTGTCCGAAGGGGTTGAACCCCGCCAAGGCGATCGGCGAGATCAAGAAGATGCTGGTCGAGCGGCGGTTCTGACCCTTCCGTCCTGCAGGTGTTTCTCAGCATCATTTCAACGGCGGGCCTCGGCTCGCCGTTTTGCTTTCACGTCCGTCACATCGACGTGTTGCTAAGTGATTTGAAACGCGCCGCGAGGCAGTTAGGTAATAGCCGAGGATGGAGGGTCGCCGATGCTTCGCCTGCTGCTCGGTTTTCTCGTCACTTGTTTCCTGGTGCTGCCGGCGCGGGCGGCAGAACCGCAATATGCTATCTTCGCCGGCGGCTGCTTCTGGTGCGTCGAGAGCGACTTCGACGCCGTGCCCGGCGTTCTCGAAACGATCTCCGGCTATGCCGGCGGCAAGAGCGCGAACCCGACCTATGAAGATTATTCGAGGGGTGGACACCGCGAGGTGGTGCGCGTGAAGTTCGACCCGGACCGGGTCTCCTATGCGGAGCTCGTCGGCGTCCTGTTCCGTACGACGGACCCGACGGATGACGGTGGCCAGTTCTGCGACCGGGGCTTCGCCTATACGACCGCGATCTATGCGCTGAACGAGCGGCAGGCGATGGACGCGAAGGCGGAAAAGATCAAGGCCGAGGCGGAGCTCGGCCGGCCGATCGTCACGCCCGTCGAAGGCGCAGCGAAATTCTGGCCGGCGGAAGACTACCATCAGGACTTCGGCAAGCGGAACCCGATCCGCTACTGGTACTATCGCAACGGCTGCGGCAGAAACCGAACTGTCGAGAAGCTCTGGGGCGATCGCGCCTATGCAGGCGTCGATCATTGATCGATTGCCCCTCATCCGCCCGTCGGCATCCTGCATAAGAAGTGTTGGATAGGATTGGGTATGCAATTGGCCGGTTTGCTTTCGCGCCCGGCCTCTCTTCAAGCCCATTTGCGGGCGTAGCCCGCGTCAATGCGTTTCTCGAAGCGCGCTCCTTCGCTGTCCGGAAGGCATCCTTTCTACTTTCGGATGACAACGCGCAGACGGCGTTGTGCCGCCGCTTGCTTGATCAGGGTGGCCACCTTGCGAACGAAAGCCGGGCTGAAGGTGCCGATCGGCGTTGTCGATGCGAGATCATAGGCTTCGTCGAGACGGAGCAGATTGTACTCGTCCAGGATCAGCCAGGACGGGAAACGGAGCCCGCCACGGCGGCATTCGATTTCGCTGACGGCAATGTGGACGATCGACGGATCCGGACTCCGTGAGGTGATCGGGAACAAAAACAGCTTCACCGGCTCCGTCGGTGTCTTCACCAAAAGGCAAGCCGGCCGCTCCTTGCGGCCCGATTCCTCACCGTCGCCGGCTTGCCTCGCCCAAAGATAGTAGCAGCGAAGGACGTCACCCGCCTTGAACATCGTCGTGGTCATCGCTGGCAATGATCGCATCGAGGCCGGTCATGAGTTCATCATGAATATCGTCCGGCGCATTCTCGAGCGTGTAGGCGGCCGCGTGAGGTCGGCCAACCAGTTTCTGATACTGAGCAGCGGACAGGATGACGAGCTTTTCCTTTCCGCGCTTGGTAAGCGCTACGGGCTCGATCAACGCTGCCTCGAGGATCTCGCCGGACGCGCGATTCATTTCGCTGAAAGTGAATTGCTTCATCTGCGTCGCTCCGTTCCCAATATACGTAAAATACGTAAATTATGCGGCTACGTCCAGCGCTGAGTTACCCCGTGGCCAGACTTGGGTGAGCGCGTCAAACTGCGGCTCGATGTCCTCCGCCACTGCAGGCTTCTCCGGGCTGCATCGTAGACCTCGAGGGAGCGCCATCGACGAGCGCGGCGGACCCGGTCGATCCGCCGTATCCCCCGTCAGCGCGCAGCCCAATTCGCGCCGCGGCGGAAGATCGTGCGCATCTCGGGCACCTCGAATTCCTTGGCCACATGCCCGAGCGAGGAGTAGAAGACCCGGCCCTTCCCATGCTTGCGCTTCCAGACCACCGGCATCGTCACGCCTTCGATCCAGGAGGCATGCTCGCCGGAGAAGGTGGTCGTTGCCAGCACCTCGTTGGACGGATCGACATGCATGTAATATTGCTCCGAGGTATAGGGAAAATCGGAGATACCCTCCATCAGCGGATCGTCGGGGCGCGTAATGTTCACGCGATAGTCGATGATGTTGCCCGGGTGGGCCACCCACTGGCCGCCGATGATGAACTGGTATTCGACGCTCTCGCGGAAGGCATCGCCCGCGCCGCCGTGATAGCCGGCGATACCGACGCCGCCTTCGACGGCCGCGGCAAGATTCTTTACCTCTTCCTTCTCGATCTTCGACATCGTCATGATCGGAACGATCAGCGACAGGTCGTGGATCGACGGATCGGCGAAGGCTTCGGTCGTGTGTTCCAGATAGACCTTGAACCCGTCCTCCTGCAGCATGTCGCGGATGATATGGGCGCATTCCTGCGGCTCGTGCCCGCTCCAGCCGCCCCAGACGATCAGTGCCTCGCGCATTCTCATTCCTCCTCAAATTAGA
>NZ_JCAXDX010000021.1:0-32325 GCF_059758575.1 Sinorhizobium sp. GQ132
GGTCTACCTCTGCCCGCCCTCAAACCAGACCCACGAACAGCGGATGCTTTTCCGAAATCATCTTCGTCAACATGACGACGTGGCTGCTGCATACCTTGCCCTGAAAAACCAGCTTGCGGCGCAGTTTCCGTATGATGGGGATCGTTATACGTCGGGGAAGAGTGCCTTCATCTCCGAAATAGTCCGCGCGGCGCAAAGAGAGGCGCGGTGACCGGGGCCGACTACCGCCTTGCCTAGGAGCGCGCCAGAAGCGTTCTTCGCGAGTGATCAATGCTGATTGACGAATCAGTGCGGGGCGGCGCATCATTCGCTCGGCGTGGCCTACGCCTAACCTCCTAGACCTTCCCCAGCATGGTCTTGAACAGAGGCAAAGGGACTGACGTCTCGGGTCGGTTGTCTTGGTCCGATCGTTTCGGCGGGTTGCTGGGGAACTACGTCCGGAACGTGAAAGGCCTCACAATGACCCAAAACGGAAATTTCAAACGTCGTGTACGCGCTCGCGCGGCAAAGACAGGCGAATCTTACACCGCAGCTCTTCACCACATCCGCCAGCCGTCGGCCAAGCCTGCCATCCACGCAATAGGGCTTGCTGTGGCGCAAACCTCTCTGTTTGAAGATCCTCGCGACAAGTCTGCGCTTCGAGCGAGTGGGACGGAGCTGCGCGCCCTGATGATGGCCGCTCATAGAGCAGGCGCTCGCGTAATCCATTTCCCTGAAGGCGCGACATGCTCGCCCAACAAGCGGCTTATGTCAGAGAGCGGCCCCAAGGAGATCGGCCCATCAGACTGGGGACGATATGACTGGGCCACTTTGCGTTCAGAATTGGCGGCCACGAGCGAGCTGGCGAAGAAATTGAAGCTATGGACGGTGCTTGGGTCCGTCCATCAGCTTACACCTCCTCATCGGCCGCATAATAGCCTGTACGTCATATGTGATTGCGGAACACTGGTGACCCGCTACGACGAGCGCATGCTATCGAATACCAAAACATCCTTCATGTATTCGCCTGGAAAATTGCCGGTGACATTCGAAGTGGATGGCGTGCGGTTCGGCTGCGCACTCGGGATGGAATCACACTATCCAGAGTTATTCACGGAGTATGAGCGGCTTGAGGCAGATTGCGTTCTGTTCTCGACTACAGGCGAAATCCCTTCCGCCGCCCCAGCATTCGCCGCGGAGGTGTTGGGCCACGCTGCCAGCAATACGTATTGGGTCAGCTACGCAGCTCACGCGCCGCAAAGCGTAGCTATTCCTGCTGGGATAGCATCGCCAGATGGCCGCTGGGCAGCCCAATGCGCGGCAGATGGCTCAACTTCGATCTCCGTCACCGATGTTACAATTGACCGGGAGCATCCGGCGCGGCCCTGGCGGCGAAGCGCTCGCGCCGACCTCTACGCTCCTCATCAGGTGGACGGCGACGTGAGAAGCGACAGCCGCGACCAATTCTGATTAGAAATACGGTCAGGGGCAGCCCCTGGCCGCGACTTGATCCTTTTGGGCCGGCTCTCGACTGGCCGGATCGCGCGCCATTTCGGTCATCGGCCTACTCTTCGAGTGATCCCAAGAGCAGCCACCTACTTAGGTTATCGCGAGTGTCGTTGATGGGATGGGAAGGCGACCGTCTGCTTCTAGCAGCGAATGCACCAAAACCGACACACGGTTCAAGATTGGCTGTCGCAAAAGTCGTCTGCAAAATGCCGATTTTTGCAAAAGAAATTCCCCTTCGATCTCAGCGGCGGCCGACAACGTCTCTTCGTTTGCTTCAGCGATTTGTTTGTTTGAGGGGTGGGTTCCCGACCACGAGCCAACCCGCCGCAAGGATAAAGCCGATTCCCAGCACCGTGGGCATGTCGGGAACGTCCGCGAAAAATACAAAGCCCCAGAAAACGGCGAACACCAGATAGCTGTAGTCGAATGTACCGATGATCGCTGCCGGGGCGATCTGATAGGCCTTTGCTACCCCGATGCTCTCCGCAACCAGCAAGATGCCCAATAGTACAATGATCGCCCATGTCCCATTGCTCATCGCCATCCACGGACTTTGCAGGAAGGGAAAAGCTAGGTCGTCAGCGGCCGGAACGAACATGATACCTCCGACGCCCAGAGCGCCCGATATGACGAGGCACAGGTTCAGGCTCATAGCTACGCTCAAGGAGTTCTCCTCAGCGCATCTGCTTCGGGTTATGACCGCCGCGAGGGCATAGAAGATGGCAGCAAGGATCGGAAGCAACGCAACTGCGGAGAAGTCATCGGCCGCCGGGCGCAGAATGACGAGCACACCGATGAAGCCCAGCAGGATTCCCAGCCACCTCCGTGCGCCAACAGGTTCTCCAATGAGGGCGGCGGAGAAGAGAGCGATAAACAGTGGCGTCGTGTAGAGCGCCGTGGCCGCCACTGACAGGCTCATGAACGGGAGTGCGGCGTAATAGGCAATCCACATCAGCACGATCAGCATGCTGCGCACAAACACCCAGCCCACGGCCTTCGGCCATCGCGGCGAAGCAGGAGCCAGGATTCTGGCAACGCCAAACAGCAGGGGAACGGTGACAAGTCCGCGTGCGACGAAAAGCTGCCACAGCGAGAAGTCGGCATTACTTTGTTTGACGACTGCATCGCCGAAGGCGAGCATGAAGACCGAGGTCACGATCAACGTGATGCCGAGGGGAGTTCCTTCGAGGCGCAAATGACGGACTTTCGAAACGAGAGGTATCTGGATAGTCGCGCGCTCGCGGCGGACTCATCCGTCGGGAATGCGGATCAGGCTGAACGCTGCCTGACGGGCGTGGAGGATAGCGTTCTGTCCTTGGCCCATCTGAGCCATCAGGGTCGCTCCTTCGAGCAACATAAAGATCGCATCCGATGCTGATGCCGCCTGATCCTTGTCCATCGCGGCCCCGAGAATGCTCAAGAGCCGGGTCTTGAGGCTATTCTTGTGCTCGACCACCGCGTCAAAGACCGGATGTTCCGGCTCACCGAACTCCGCAAGCGCATGGGCAAACAGGCAACCATGAAAGTTGGCGCTCAGAAACCATCGCTCGTACCAGTCAAAGATCGTGCCGATCTTCTCCTGCGGGGTCGAGGCGTGCTGCGCAAGACGATCGAGTTGGGCGTCAAAGCGAGCGGCACGCTGGTTCAGTACTTCGACGATCAAGGCGTCCTTGGAGGAAAAACTGCGATACATCGTCATCTTGGCCACGTCCGCCTCAGCGATGATCCGATCTGTACCGGTCGCGTGATAGCCGGAGCGCGAAAACAGCGCGTAAGCCGTATCGACGATCTGCTGGCGCTTGTTGGCGGGATCACGCGGACGTGGCATAGGGAACTCATTATGATAGAGACCGATCTGTATCATAATGAGTTCAAGTTACAAATTCGTCAAGCTGCCAAAAGCTCTTAATGTAACGGCGCGAAATTCTTGATTCTTGGATCGGCACGTTCAACAGGTGCAAGACCAGCGCGAACATCGCGTAGACAAAGCCTGCAATGACGAAAAGAGTGGCGGACGCTGCACCAGCAGCGATTCCCATCAACGGTCCGACGGCCCAGCCAGCATTCGTGGCCGTATAACGCCAGGAAAAGTACTTGAGACGCAGCGGCTCGGGGCACACATCACTCATCAGGGCGCGTGAAATCGGCTCATAGATCGCGAGAGCGACAGCCGCAATGACCTGAGCAATGCAAAATGCCACAACTGTTTCGGCGAGCCCCATGCCAACCAAAGCAAGGGCCATGGAGAGCAGCGTAAGCGTCAGCACGGTCTTGCGCCCCACCCTGTCCGACAGTGTTCCTGCGAAGGGAGCCGCGACAGCGCCTACCAGGGGACCGATCCCCAGGAGCGCACCAATCATGGCTGGACCGAGCCCAAATGACTGCTGCAGCTTGATGGCAAGGAACGAGAGCGTCATAGCGCGCGCAGTGGTCACGAGTCCTGACCCCCCAATGAGGAACAGGACGTAGTTCAGTCGTTGTTTGTCGTGCCTCATTGTTGCCCCTCAGGAACTTACAGTTGTCAATGCAGCGATACCAGTGTTCTCGCACTTCCGGTCTCTCCATCGGATGAAACGCGTACTTTTAAATGAAAGAAGTGCAAAGCTTCTGCGACCTCGTCGTTTCAAAAAATCAAGTGAGGCGCTTTCCACGGAGAGACGCGGAGTGCGAGCGCGATCGCAAGGAGCAGCACGATGCCGACAGCCATCATGGCCCATGCCTGGGACAAGTCATCTGAATGGCTTCGCATCCATCCAGCGGCGACC
Organism: Sinorhizobium sp. GQ132; assembly: GCF_059758575.1. Classification (NCBI taxonomy): domain Bacteria; kingdom Pseudomonadati; phylum Pseudomonadota; class Alphaproteobacteria; order Hyphomicrobiales; family Rhizobiaceae; genus Sinorhizobium; species Sinorhizobium sp. GQ132. The sequence continues at coordinate 4,254 of NZ_JCAXDX010000021.1, forward strand.
GTTTATTGCTGGCCCAGTTCATATCCAAACCCAGATTAAGTCGCGGTCACATGACAAGCTCGCTCAACCAAAGATGTTGCTTTCTTCGAAACCCTTTTGTTGGCGGATCATGCGACCAACAACTCGGTCGCGAGACTGTTTGACGTGACGAATAACAGCACTGCGCGCTCTTCGGCCGTCGCGCACGGCCAACGCCTCAATAATCTCATCATGGTCGTGTTCCAGTTCGTCACCGTCCCCATGGCCAATGTCGGCAAAAAGAAGTCGCTGGATTTCGTCGAAGATCTGGCTCGTGGCACGTCGTAGACGCCCGTTGTCGGCGATTTCCGCGATTTTTTCATGAAAGTCCTGGTTGGCTTGCATAAAGTTCCGATAGCTCGTCTTGTCGCCAACGACCAGCTTGGCGCTGGAAAGACGACGCATCTCCGCGATGTGCTCGTCGGTAATTCGTGGTGCAGCCAACTCCGCTGCCGCCCCTTCGATGATCAGCCGCATCTGTATCAGTTCATGAAAGTCTTTGAGGCTGAGCTCGGTAACGGCATAGCCGCGCCTGGCAATGACTCTGACGAGCCCATCCTGGCGAAGACGCGTCAGAGCTTCCCGCAGTGGCGACGAGCTGACCTTGTAGCGCGCAATCAGGTCTGCCTCGTTGAATACGACGCCCTGGCGTATTTCTCCAAGCGTGATGGCAGTCCGCAAATCATTGTAGACCCGATCCCCGAGCGATTGTTTAGGCGTAGAGGCAGATTCTTTCATAAGGGCTCCGGAGAGAGGATCGGCTATGTAGGGCAACCGTCTGGCGGTGCACGACCACTGATGCTCGTACCTAGGTGCCTGTAGAAACACCGGGCCACGACAGCAAAGTCAAGCCTGTTGGGCGTCGCCCTTTTGTATAAGGCGGCGCCCGGTTCGGGTTAAAAGACGTCCTACGCCTTCAAGGGTTTGGTCCGCGCTTCTGTATTCATGAAGCTTTGGACGACAAGAACGAGGACAAGGGCGGCCGACAAGCCGAGAACGCCCACCGTCAGAAGTCCCGAGGCAACGCTGCCGGTCTCGGTCTTCAAGAGGCCGAGGCCGTAGGGTGCAAGGAATCCTCCAAGGTTGCCGAAAGAGTTGATGATAGCAATGCCAGCGGCGGCAGCCGTGCCCGCAAAAAGCTTGTTCGGCATCTGCCAGAATACCGGAATGGCACCATAGGCGCCGGCCAAGGCAAACGCGAAGGCTCCGATCGTCAACAGGGCATTGTTATAGATGGGCATGGCAAGGGCGACGAAGGCAAGGCCACCTACGACAATCGAGCCGACGCATTGGGCGAGCGGGCGCTGTGTCCGATCGGCCATCAGACCGTTGAAGACCATTGCCGCCGAACCGCAAAGCGATACACCGGAAATGATCCAGCCGATCGTGGCGATATTGTCGAAGCCAGCCTCACGCACGATCGTCGGACCCCAGAATGCCGCCGTCGCATTCATGACGATGACAAGGAAGTAGACTGCGGTGAAGATCCACAGGCGTCGGTCTCGAAGGAGGAGTGACAACGAATGCTGGCGCTCGCCCAACTCCTTGCTGTCGCGGTCGAGATCGGCGCGCAGCTCCATTCGTTGCTTCGACGTGAGCCAACGAGCGTCTTCCACCTTATCGGTGAGATATTTCAGAACGAAAAGGCCGATCAGAACGGTTGGCAGACCTTCAAGCAGGAAAAGCCACTGCCAACCGGACGCCCCCAAATATCCATGCAAATGGGTCATGATCGATCCCGCAAGCGGCCCGCCGACAACTCCGGAAAGCGCTACCGAGGACATGAAAATGCCGAAGACTTTGGCGCGACGTTTAGTGGGAAACCAGAGCGTCAGATACATGATCACGCCAGGGAAGAAGCCCGCTTCGAACGCGCCGAGTAGAAATCGTAGCGTATAGAACAGCGCCGGTGTCGTGGCGTGCGCCATCAGCATGCAAATCACGCCCCAGCCTATCGCGATACGTGCGATGGTTTTGCGCGCGCCGATCTTCTGCAGAAACAGGTTGCTCGGAACTTCGAAGACCAGATAGCCGATGTAAAATATGCCTGCGCCAAGCCCGTAGACAGCGTCGCTGAACTGTAGCTCTTCCATCATCTGCAGCTTGGCGAAGCTGACATTGACACGATCAATCCATGCCAGGACCCAGAGGACCATGAGTATGGGTATCAGTCGCCAGAACACTTTCTTGTAGGTCGCATCGAGGTCGGCGGGTACGGAAGCTGTTCCGCCCGCAGGAAGGTTGACGCTCATTTTGTGGGAATCCCCTCTTGTTCTTTGAACGTTGGAATACTGCGCGGGCGCCTTTTCATCGTCCGCCGTCCCGTTAGATACATCATAAAAACATTTATAGTCAATCGCGCCTTCTTCGAGCCTGCTAGTCTCGAACCGCCGTTGAGCTAATTTCCGAATTTCGCTTGATTCTTGCGCCAATCGGGGTGATAGATGAAATACATCATAAAAACATTGAAGGGAGTTTCCGTGTCTTCAAAGCTGCGTTTTTCGGCTGCAGGCGACATCGTCGTCCGCAATCGGCTCTACCAAGATGGTATTCCGGTACACCCGGGTTATGAGAAGACAATGGACTACCTGCGCGCGGGTGATGTAGTGTGGGGGTCCTGCGAGGTGCAGTTCTCAACCGCTGGCCATCGAACCGACGCACCAATTGCCTATCTCGTGGAGCCGGCTGTTGCCGAAGATCTGAGCCGCGCGGGTTTCAACTTGATGACCGTTGCGACCAATCACACACGAGACTTCGGCATTGGGGCATTCCTGGACACGCTCTCGCACCTTGACGAGGCGGGCATCGCGACTGTCGGAGGCGGACAAGACCTCGCCGCCGCGCAGACTCCGCGGCTTGTCGAGATCGGCGGAACTAAGCTCGGTATCATCGCGGTTTCCTGTCTGTTGCCACCTGACTACGCCGCGATGGCAGACCGCCCCGGTATTTCGCCCGTCCGTGTCGAGCAGTGGCCGGAAATCCACCCGGTGCTGCTGGCTACCGAGCCCGGCGCTCCCATGAAGATGCGCAGCCGGGCCGTTCCGGAAGACGTCGCGCAGCTCGTCGGTCAGATTGAACGTCTGCGCCCCAGCGTCGATGTCCTGATCGTCAGCGTCCACTGGGGATACGGACGCGGAAATCCTAGGGCCGAGTACCAACAGCCGCTTGGGCGCGCGATCATCGACGCCGGCGCCGACATGGTCCTCGGAAACCATCCGCACAGTCCGGCCGGCATCGAAACCTATCGCGGCAGGCCCATCCTCTACAGTCTCGGCAATCACATCGCTCAGCAGGACTGGGCGAACGCCACACCCGTCCAGAAGGACATCTTCTTGCAGATCGACCCCTGGTCCATGGTTTGTTCGATTTCCATCGAGGACGGCCGGATCGCCGAAATCGAGTTCCGGGCGACCCACTGCGACTCCGAGGGCATGCCCGTGCTCATCGACGATGTAGATGAAGCAGCGCCGGTGCTGACTGACTTCAACCGCCTGTCGGCGACACTTGGCACCGAGATGCTAATCGACGGCCCGCGGACGGTTTGTCGGTTTGAACCGCGACAGAAACTCGTCGGCGTCGCCTGAGCATCGCAGCCCCGCCGGTCGCAGTCAGCTTCGACATGGCTTGTGACCGGTCAGGGCCGCCGTCCGTCACGACCGGACATTCGATATTCGTCACCCGACCAAATGGAAAAAGCCTTGCTCCCTCGCGTTCTCATCGTTTCTCTCGGCGGCACGATCACAATGATCGGCGATCCCGTCGACGGCCTCTCTCCGACGCTGACGGCGGACGATCTCTTGTCGAGCGTCCCGACCATTGTCGATATTGCAGCCATCGAGACCTGGTCGCCGTTCAAGCTTCCAAGCGCATCGTTGGCCATCTCCTCGATAGTGGCGCTCGCTCAAGATCTTCGCAGCCGCCTGGCAAACGGCTTCGACGCTGTCGTCGTCCTGCAGGGGACCGACACGCTGGAGGAAACTGCTTATTTGCTTGATTGCCTCACCGAGGAAAACAGCCCGGTCGTGTTGACCGGGGCTATGCGTGGTGCGGCGGCGCTGGGCGCCGATGGCCCCTCCAATCTGGATGGAGCGATCAGAGTGGCGGCCGATGCGTCGAGCCGTGGCCGCGGCGTCCTCGTCGTCTTCGACGACGAGATTCATTCTGCCCAGTTTGTCAGCAAATCGCACACGATCAGACTGTCGGCGTTCCGCTCCGCGGCTGCCGCTCCGGTCGGGCGTTTGATTGAGGGGCGAGTCCAATACCGTTGGCGAGCGCCTCGCCATCCTGCGCTGACATTGCAGCTCGACGCTGACAGCAAGCCGGTGGCGCTGCTTCGGTTCGCAATGGGAATGGACGACCGTATCCTTTCAGCATTGCCGGATCTCGGCTTCGCTGGTCTCGTCATCGAAGGGGCCGGCGGCGGCCATGTCTCAGCGGCACTCGTCCCGATGCTGGAGCAACTGACCAAAGTCATGCCCGTCGTGCTGTCCAGCCGATGCACGACGGGGCCGGTTCTGGAAAGCACCTATGGCTACGCTGGATCGGAGATGGATCTTACCGCCCGAGGCGTCCTTCCGTCGGGCAGTCTGGATGGGTTGAAGGCTCGATTGCTCCTGAACCTTCTTCTCGCAGCCAATTTTCACCCCATGGAAATCGCGGCCGAATTCCGTCGGCGCTCCCGTTTATTCAAAGAGTCGAGGAGTTCAAGAGATGTCGAATCCAGACCCTGCCCTTCGCGTGGAGTCCGATGCACTGGGCACGGTCACGCTGCCTTCCGATGCGCTTTACGGCCCGCAGACGGCAAGGGCGATTGCAAACTTCGACGTATCGAGCGTGGCGCTGCGCGATTTCCCGAGCTTCGTGCGCGCGTTGGCCTACGTCAAGAAGGCGGCGGCAGAGGCCAATGGTCGTCTGGGGCTGCTGCAACCCTCGCTGAAGGAGTCGATACTCGCAGCCTGTGACGAGGTGCTTGCGGGCAGACACCACCACGCCTTCGCCGTCGGAATATTCCAGGGAGGCGCCGGCACCTCCTCCAACATGAACGCCAACGAGGTGATCGCAAACCTTGCGCTGCGACGACAAGGCCTACCGCTCGGAAGCTACGACGTGATCCACCCGAACGATCATGTTAACCTGTCGCAGTCCACGAACGACGTGTACCCGACCGCCATCCGCATCGCACTCCTTTTCGGCAACCAGGACCTGCAGCGGGCGATCGGCCGTCTCGCAGAATGCTTCGACGCGCGCGCGGCCGACTTCTCGACCATCCGCAAACTCGGCCGAACGCAGCTTCAGGACGCAGTTCCCATGACGCTGGGCCAGGAGTTCCAGGCCTTCGCCTCGACCTTGCGGGAGGATGTCGAGCGACTTGAGGAACTATCGCAACTGCTCTGCCAGATCAATCTCGGCGGTACGGCGATCGGCACCGCAGTCAACGCACCTCCCGGCTACCAGGGGCTGGTCGTTCCCATCCTTGCCGAGATGACAGGTCTCCCGTTGGCTGCCGCAACGGACCTCATCGAAGCCAGCTGGGACACTGGTGTTTTCGTTCTCTATTCGGGGATGCTGAAACGCTCGGCAACGAAGCTTTCGAAAATCGCCAATGACCTCCGGCTGCTTTCGAGCGGCCCGCGCGGCGGGATTGGCGAGATCAATCTGCCGGCGCTTCAGCCGGGCTCCTCGATCATGCCGGGGAAAATCAATCCCGTTCTGCCGGAACTCGTAAGCCAGGTCGCCTTCCAGGTGATCGGCGCCGACGTCACCGTGACGATGGCATCGGAAGCCGGCCAGCTCCAACTCAATGCGATGGAGCCGGTGATCGTCTACAACGTCCTGAACTCGATCGACCTTTTGCAGCGGACCTGCGATGCGTTCGCAACCCGGTGCGTGGCCGGCATCAGCGCCAATCCCGATAAGTGCTCGGCGCATTTGGAAAGGAGCACGGCGCTGGTCACCGAACTGGTGCCGCTGCTCGGCTATGAAAAGGCGTCGCAGATCGCCTATCGAATTCTGGGTGACGACCGACCCGCGGGGGAGATCCTGGCCGAGGAACGGTCCTTGGCGCTTGCGCAGCTTGCCTCGGAGTTCGCGTAAATGAGCGATGTGATCGCATGGCGCCGCGAGCTGCACCGAAACCCTGAGCTTCTCTATGATCTGCCGCTGACGTCGAGTTTTGCGGTCGAGCGCCTGCGTGAATTCGGCGTCGACAGCATCGCGAGCGGCGTCGGCTGCAGCGGCGTTGTCGCCGTCATTCGCGGCAACGGGGGAAAAGGCAAATCGGTTGGGCTGAGGGCCGACATGGATGCGTTACCGATCACCGAGGAGGCCGGCTTCGACTACGCGTCGGAACATGCCGGGCGGATGACGGGCGCACGGCCATGCTGCTGGGCGCCGCGCGCCAGCTTGCTGCCGACCGCAACTTTGCCGGCACTCAACGCACGCAATTCCTCCAGTTCGGCAAGCGGATCGGAAGCAACAAAAGACATGCGTCTGTAGCACAAGGGGTCTTATCCCGCTACGGGTTTTAGTCACAAAAACAATGCGTTATTACGCCATCGCCGGCTTCGGCAGAGGGTCAGGCATCCGCGTTCGCCGCCAATCCATCCCTTCCACCAGGAGAGCAAGTTGGGCTGCCGACATTTGCAGAACACCATCGACGATCGACGGCCAGACGAACTTGCCATAGCACATCCCGGTTCCGTCCCAATAAAGAGCTTTCAAATAGCCGCCTCTTTTCCCCCGAAAGAGGAAGAGATGGCCACTGGATCGGCATTCAACGTGTTGACGACCTCCGCCGACAGACCATCGAACCCACGCCGCATATCGACCGGCCGGCAGGCCAGGTACACTTTCGTCCCCGCGGCAATCTGGATCACGACGCCTCACCCAGCGCTGCAAGAACACGCCGCAATGCCTTCTCATTTACGAAGGCGTCAACGCGAACGCGAACACCATTGGCAAGATCGATTTCGATGACGCCGGGGCGCTCGTCCAATGTCGGCCCTTTGGCCGGCAACACCGATTTGGGCCGCGCCGAACTCGCCACCGGGGGAGCCGCCGCAGAGGGGGCGATCGGTATCGTCATCGCAGGCCCTTCGTCATCGCCTCGTCCAAACACGCCGATCGGAATGAAGTCCAAGGCGGGTTGCGGCCGAAGCACAAGGGAATCCGGCCTGTGACCGAGCTGTCCGGCCTCGGCTGCCCGTATTCAGCGGAAAAGCAGGTTGCTGTTGACCCCGCGCCGGCGCGCCTCCTCCGCTACCGAGTTTCCGGGAAGCTGCGCTTCTTCAACAATTCGCCACTTGTCTTCCAGCGACCAGTTTCGTCGACCGCGCTTCGCCGCTTCGCTCATTCCCCACATCAAATACCGCCATAGTGTCCACTCAGCACTTGATGGACACTATCCCACTCCACGGCAGCGCCGGTATTGGCCCGAAACGAGAACAATTCATCTCGTCGATAGGCAAGATCCTATCAAGCAAGGTTTCCTGGCCCTGCATTCTCAAACGTCATCCTTCAACAAATCAGCCTCGCGAGCGCCAACACAGACCGTGATGAACGGCGCAGATACGAGCGTGATTTTATAGGCCGTCCGCAGCTCTTGATCAGCTACGAACAGGTCTAGGGATAACAATCTGCCCTAAAGAGCAGCGCGCTTATCGTGCCTCGCGACGCGGGCAAGGAGATAATCCACTTCTGCGCGCGCGGTCGGAGTCAGCATCTGGGCTGGCTTGCGTTGCGCGTCGGAGGCGATCACGCCCCGACGTTTCAGAACGTGCTTGCGAATGGCAAGGCCGACGCCAAGCTGTTGCTCGTAACGGATCAACGGCAGGTGTGCGTCGAAAAGATCGTGCGCGTCATCTCTCTTCCCGGCCGTAAACAGCCCCACCAGCTCGGTGAGCATGTCCGGGAAGCCATAGCCGGTCATGGCGCCGTCGGCCCCTCGCTCGGGCTCAAAGTCGAGGAACATTCCGCCATTGCCGCAGAGGATAGAAAATTCGCGAAGCTCGCCCGACTTCTGCGTGGCGCGCAGCTTCGAGATTTTCTCCAGGCCGGGCCAGTCCTCGTGTTTCAGCATCAGGCAGGACGGATGATTGGTGATGATCTTGGCGATGACGCCAGGCGTCATAACAACCGTGAGGGTCAGCGGATAATCCTGCAGAACCCACGGCACATCTTCGCCGACGGCTTCCACTGCGCCCGCGAAATAGTTGACGATCTGATCATCCGTGCGCAGCGCAGGTGGCGGAGCGATCATCACGCCGGCCGCGCCCATTTCCATCGAGTCACGCGCCAACGAACGCATGCTGGCGAACCCTGGAGCGGAGACCCCGACGATCACCGGGATCTTGGATCGGGAGACCACGCGCTTGACTATGGCCCGACTTTCCTCCGGGTCGAGCTTCGGAGCCTCGCCCATGATCCCGAGGATCGTGACGCCAGTGCAACCGCTCTCGTGATAAAAGTCCGTTAGCCGGTCGATCGAACTGAAATCGATCGAACCGTCCTCGAAGAACGGCGTCGTCGCGATAGCGTAGACGCCCTTGGATTGCGTGCTGAACGTCATTTCTGGATTTCCTTCCAGGCGTCGTACCGGGCCTTCGTTGCGCGTTCATCGGGTAAAGACCGGGAAGCGGCACGCCCCGATCGACTTCGCTCATGATTCAGACTTCCATGCGGTCCTGCTCGGGCGCTTCGGCGACCACCTCCCTCTCGACTGACTTTCCTCAACGGGCCACCTGGGTTGCCAGGGAAGCTTACAGAGGAAACCTAGCAGCGAGTCGCAGGAGATCCAGATCCGCATATGGACGACCGATAATCTGTACTGCGCACCATTGCCCTCCTGAAAGTTGGAGAGGTACCGCCACAGCCGGCAACCCTAGACTGTTGACCCAGCGATTGAACTTCAAAAGTTCAAGTGTCAGCTTTCGATTGGCTTCCGCTGGACCGTTCAATTCTTCACGGGGATAGGAGGCGCGGGGCGTGATAGGTGAGACAACCACGTCGCATTCGCACAATGTGCTGGAAAGAAAATCAGCCGTTAAGCGAGAGCGTATTCGCTGGGCGGCCTCATAGTCCCGCCTCCCGATTGCGGCGCCGATGGCAAGCCGTTGGCGCACATTTTCGGTGAAGGTTTCGGGTACCTCGTTAAAGAACTGCTCCAAGTAGCGCGCCGCCTCATAGCCGGTGACGACCGTCGCGATGTTATTGCAGAGCGCCAGGTCCGGAATTGCAACGGCTTGCACTTGCTCGGAGTTGGAGACACCGAGGAATTCTTCTAGCGCTGTGCGTGTGTCAGCATCGCTCGCCGCAAACAGCCCTTCGGCTACGCCAATCCGCACCCTGTTCCCAGCACTCCTTCTTGCCGGTGATGCTTCGTCGACCAAAACTTCAGCTACTCGATAGAGCAAGGACCCGCTCGCCGCGACGACGGCTGGGCAATCGTGGCTGGGACTGAGTGGGACGACCCCTGAGGAGCTTAACAATCCGTTTGTGGGCTTCCAACCCCAAACACCGCAGAAGGCTGCCGGAATGCGGATCGAACCACCCGTGTCAGTACCGATTGCGAAGGGTACAATCCCCGCGGCAACAGCGACAGAAGAGCCCGAGGAAGACCCTCCGACGAGCAATTGGGGATTACGAGGATTGACTGGCGCCCCATAGAAGGGATTTTCTCCGGTGGGCGAATAGCTGAAAGGGTCGAGATTGGTGGCGCCGATGGGAACCGCGCCCGCTGCAAACAGACGTGACAACAGCGTTGACTGTGTTGCTTCGCGAGGCGGGAAACTATGTCGCGTTCCATTGCTCGGTCGGTGACCATCAGCAAAGAACACATCCTTGAAGGCAAAAGGCACATTCTCGAGCAAACCGGCGCCAAAGTCTCGCCCGCCCATCATCGAGAAGGCCTCGTTCGGCGAGAAGATGCGAACGAACGCGTTGAGCTCTCTACGCAGTTTCGCCGCCATCCGAGCGCGTCTAGGCCAGTCTGCCAACACCTCAAATTCCATTGGAGCGACGTCCGCAACACTGCCGGTGCGGCTCGCCGCCTCCCCAGCGAGCAGTTGCTCTACACGTGGTAAACCGGGCCACCGATCCTCCCGACGAATGGCCTCCTTCAGCAGTGATGCGGCTTCTCCCGCGCGGGTCGGGCTCGGGGGATCGAAAGCGATTTTGGCTGCCATTCCCCCGACAGTTCCCATTTAAACGTGACCGTAGGTTTTCAGGGCATCGCTTAGCGTCATCCCGTTGGCAAGTTCGCGGCGAATATTGGCTTCGCCGAGCGTGAGGGCTTCTGCTTTCTCCAGTACAGTCTCGATGTGCTCTGCAGGGATAGCTATTGCACCATCAGCATCAGCAAGAATAAAATCTCCTGGTGCAACTTCGACATGTTTCGAAGTTGCACCCCGGAGGAAAACTGGGATCTGCCAAGCATTCACTTTCCAGCGTCCTATAGATTGGACTGGCGAGCGGTAGCGGGCAAAAACAGGAAAGTCGTGCTGATTAAGCCAAGCAATATCGCGCACACCCCCGTCGGCGAGGGCGCCGACGCAACCGCGCTCCTGAAGGCCAAGCGCAATGAGTTCGCCAAAATAGCAAGTGCCATCGCCATCACCCGACCAGACGGAAATCTCGTCATTCGAGATCCCCTGACATGCTGTCATCTTCTCGGAGTCGCCTCCCATACCATAAGGTGTGGACTGTCCACGGATAGTGTAGGCGAACCCGGCGAGCTTGCCGGTGTTACCGGAATAACTGCTGAACTCCGCGGATAGCCCCTGATTCAGTAGCCCCATCTCGTCCAGCACGTCAGCGACATTGGAAGTATCAACTTTGAGGAAGCGCTCGCGGATCGCGGCGCGGCTGTTTCTTGACACGTTCTATTCTCCTGATGATGACTAAATGCTTGCAATCAATCCGCCATCGACGCGAATGGTCGACCCGGTGATATAGCTGGCATGGCGGCTCGCTAGAAACGCCACCGTTGCTCCATATTCGCTAGGCTCCCCATAGCGTCCGACCGGGATTGAAGCAGCGCTGTCAGCCTCAACGTTGCTAACAGCCCGATTTTCCCGCTTTGCCTTCGCCTCGTCGAGCTGACGTATGCGGGCCGTCGCAACACGACCAGGCAGGATAATATTTGCTGTGATTCCATCTCGGCCGACTTCTTGTGCAAGGGTCTTCGACCAACCGACAAGAGACATTCGCACAGCGTTCGATATCCCGAGATTCGGAATCGGAGCGACCACACCCGACGATGTGCTGGTGATTATGCGGCCAAACTTGCGCGCACGCATGCCTGGCAGAAATCGGTCGGTAACCGCGAAAACTGCGCAGGCCATGGAACGAAAGTAATGCATCCAATCATCGGGATCGACGCCCGCCGCGGTCGTTGGGGGCGGACCGCCCGTGTTGTTGACCAGAATATCAACTCCCCCATGGCTTTGTTCGATCGCGCAAGCATGACGTTCCAGCGCCGCTTTGTCGGCAACGTCCCAAATCAGTGGATTGATCTCACCGCCGACCTGGCGAATACGGCCGGTCACTCGGTCGAGAGATTCCTCATTGATGTCGGCTGCGAATAGGCGGGCACCCTCGGCAGCCAATGCTTCGGCAATAGCACCGCCGAGCCCACCCCCTGCACCGAAAACTAGCGCAGTTTTTCCGTCCAAACCTAAATCCATTTTCTGTCTCCTATTACGTGCCAACACGCAGGGGCGCTTGCAGTCTTCTTAACGCCGCAATCACTGAAAGCGCTGTGATCCGCCCGGTTTTCGGATTCTCGGTTGGGATATTCTCGATGGACATTGATAGGAGGGCGCTGTCGGATTCGACGACAATGTGATGAGTATTGCGGGTTAAAGCCGGGTCCGCCCAGATATCGAGCTGGGTCTTGTCTGGCCCAAGGCCCGCAAGCGAAAGCGCAACGGCAACATTCAAGTTCGCAGGGAATCCGACTGCGGCTTCGCGAGCAGTACCTGAGAAGACCCGCAAGGGCTCCCTGATGTCCTGAATGTTAATGTTGTTTGATACCAGATAGGGTGCCCCAACTAGGCCGGTAACGGGTTTGCGCGTAGTCATGCGCACGCTTTTGATTTCGCCTTCGGCCGCAGCGCTAACTGCGTCGAGGCCTAACAGGGCGCCTGAGGGAACAATTATTTGCCCGCCACGCTCACGCGCAATGTCCACCAGATCCATGTTCCGTAAAAGCGCGCCACAGGACAGCACTACGGCTCTCTTGCCAGCGCTCACAAACGGCAACACGACTTCGCGCAAGATGGCGGCGGGAGCGCACTCCACAACGACATCCGCATAATGTTCAAGTTCGTGCAGATCGACGACAGGCGTGTCAGCGTAGCTAGAGCCGAGTTTACGCCGCGCCGCGACCTTATCGCGAACTGCGATTGCCCCAAGCTCAACGCCAGGCAGTCCATCAGTGAGCTTGCGCGCGATCTGAAGCCCAACCGCGCCAAGGCCGGCAATTGCCACGCGCAAGGGCTGATCGAGCGCCGTTTCTGATACGTTAGGGGCAGTTGCTAGAGTCATGGCTACACCTTTTGGTTGGCGGAGAATTCTGCGTAATGGTCGTGAATTTGACCGGGAGTCGCGAACCAGATGTGGTCGCTGTGCTCCCTTAACCTGTCGAGCACACGCCTGAATTGGCGAAGTCTGAAGGGTTGTCCCACCAGGAACGTGTGAATGGTGACGCCATAGACCAGAGTCTGTTCGCGTGACTGGGTAAGCATCTCCTCGAGGTTGTCGATCGCCATATCGGCAAATGCGCTACCAGTTCCATGATGAAGGACGATCATTGGTATGTCGTTGACCTCGTGAGGGTATGGAATACTCATCAAAGGTCCGTGCGCCGTCCGGAGCCAGATTGGTTGATCGTCGATCGGCCAGTCAAGGGTGTAGGCAAAGCCACGCTCTTTAAGAAAATCCTCTGTATTGGCGCTGGGGTGGGCACCTGGCGACATCCAGCCCTTGGGCGCATAGCCCTCATTCTTTTCGATTAGCCTGGACACACGGTCTATGACTGCAGCCTCCTCTGCCGCGCTCATGCCGTTCGGATGTTCAGAATTGGTATGGCCATGAGCAATGAACTCATCGCCACGGCGGCGGAACTGTTCCAGGAGGTCCGGGCAATGATCGTAGCACGCTGTATTCAAGAGGATTGCAAGCGGCAGATCGTATTCATCAAACAGTTGGGCCAAGCGGAAACCGCCAACGCGATTTCCATACTCGCGCCAACCCCAATTATAAGTGTTGGGATGCTGCAGACCCGGCGAATAGGCAATCCCGAGCCCCGAGCCGTAGGAAAAATGCTCGACGCAGAGAGCCACGTAAACAGCCAAGCGTTTCCCTCCCGGCCAGGTAAAATCTGGCCGGTTCACAATGGGCGAGTAGGTCAATCTCGGATTGTTCAAAACTTCCATCTTTCGGCCCCTTTAGGTGTTTATTACGGGCGATAGCCTTCCGGAGCGACCACATCACCCAAGTCCACGGTGTCGACATTACTGGCGTCGATCAGAAGCCCAGGCGTGACGATGCTCTTTTCAATGGCGACGCCTTGCGAGGCTTGGATCGCCACCTTGATAGCCGCCGCACCCTGAGCAACGATCTTCTGGATCGAGGTACAAGAGAGCTTTCCAGACTTTATGAGATCTTTCGCAGTGGGACTGAGGTTGGAGGCGGTGAAGACGACCTTCTTTACGCCCGACGCATCGAAGGCATTGATAACGCCCGCGGCCATATCGTCCGTTGCCGAGTAGACTCCGTTGACGTCCGGAAAACGCTGCGTCCAATCTTCCGCGACACGAAGGGCGTCGTTGCGGTTGTCAGCCTGGTGGGATTCGGCGATCACCTTCATTTCCGGGAACAGGTTTGAAATTGTCTCTTTGAAGCCGGCTGCGCGGCGATCGGACCAACCTTGACCCTGCGGCCCCGCCATCATAGCAACCTCCCCCTTGCCCTTAAGCGCCTTGCCCATGCATTCAGCTTGTAGCTTGCCCATTTCATAGTGATCGGCACTGACAATGGCGGTCAGACCTTCGTTCGCCGGTGGTGAAGAAAGCCCCACCACCTTGATCCCGGCGGCGAGCGCCTGCTCGACCACCGGAGCAATGGACTCACCGTTCGTGGCACCGATGACGATGGCGTCTACTCGCCGTTGAATCAGATCCTGGATCTGAGAAATCTGCTGAACAGCGTTAGCGTCGCCACCCGCATCGACTACGATCAACTCCGCTCCAGCCTCCTTGGCTGCTTGCTGCCCCCCATAAAGCGCCGAGACCCAAAAGGATGAAGCAAGGCTCGGTACGGAAAAACCGATGGTCTCGGCTTGCGCAGTTGACGCAATCGACATGGCAATCAGCGCGCCTGTCGCTAGAAATTTTTTTGTCATGATCATGTTCTCAGTTCCCCTTCTTTCGGGCCCGCTTTTGTAGTCGGGTCACTAGATTCGGCGCGATGCTTACAGAGGACGCGGCGATGATCACTGCGCCTATAGCGATCTCCGCGGTAAAGGGTGAAATACCGGATATGTTAAGCCCACTACTCAGAGACTGGATAAAGGCCGCACCTAGGAGAGTACCGATCGGTGAGGCCACCCCCCCTGCCAGCGCAGTGCCGCCGATGACAGCCGACGCTATTGATTGGAGTTCCAGGCCACCGCCATCCACCGGCAGACCGGCGCCAGCACGAGCCAGCATGGCAAGACCGGCAAGGCCCGCAAATAGACCGGTTAATTGAAAGGCGGCGATATGGACTCGATCCGCATTCATACCAACTAGTCGAGCGGCATCGGGATTAGAGCCGAGCATAAGGATGCGACGTCCAAGCAATGTGAAGCGTATCAGGCAGGCGGCGGCAGCAACACTCGCCAGAGCGAACCAAGTGAGCGGAGCGATCCCAAACCAACTGCCATAAGCAATTCTCAGTATTGCCTGCGATTCCGTGATCGGAATCACCTGTCCCGAGTCGCTTATGAGCAGGCTAAGCCCCCGTGCCCCAATCATCATGCCAAGTGTCGAAACAATGGGTTGAACCTCCATCCGGGCAATGAGGAAGCCGTTGATCGTTCCGGCAGCAAACCCTGTCAGCAGACCAGCCAAGAGACCAATCGGTCCCAAGGCATTCCAAGCCAATGCTGCCATCACACTTGAAAGGGCTGCTACCGCGCCGACCGAGATATCGAACCCGCGTACGGTGAGCGCGAACATCTGACCCGTCGATAAAAGAACGAGGACACTCATCTGAAGACCGATGCTGCCCGCGTTGCCAAACGTTAGGTAGTGGTCATCGGCCAGGCCGAAAACGCACCACACGCTTGCAAGGAAAAGGAAGGCAATTGATGCGCGAGAACGCAGCAGATAGAAGAACCGGGCCGTCATGCTTTCGCTCCCTTGAAAAAGACTTGGAGGTCAAAAGCAATTCCCACAGCAAGACGTTGAAGGACGACCGAAACAACGATCACAATGGCGATAAGAAGCTGCTGGATCGCGACCGGATGATTGAGAAGAACGACGGCATTGTTGAGCATCGCGATCATAGCGACACCTGCGATAACCTGAGCCACCGAGCCTCGGCCGCCAGTCAGTGGAATGCCGCCAATCGCACAAGCCGCAATCGTCTGAAACGGCAGCTCGGGCATCAGATTGGGCTGACCGGAACCTACGCGGCTCGTGAGTATTACGCTCGCCAAACCCGCAAAAAATCCGGCGATGACGTAGCCTGTAAAGATCGTCCGCTTTACGGCGATACCTGACAACCGCGCTGCGCTGGCGTTGGTACCGACAAGATAGAACCTGCGCCCCAGCTCCGAGTGGGTCAAAAGTACCCAAAGTGACAGGAGCGCAAGCGCAGCAACGAGCACAGCAACCGGGATGCCGAGAACTTCGCCTACTGCTGGCCAGCGGAAGAGCGGGCTCGACACAGCATCGATGGGCAAACCACCGGCCAGACTTGCCGCGAGACCATGACCGATCATCAGGCTACCAAGGGTAACCACGACTGGGGGCAGTCCAACGCCCGCAACAAATATTGCGTTGAGCACTCCGACCAGCATCACGACCGACGTACCGACGGCAAACGCCGGAAGGGGACCTGTGGCCGGCAACAGCATGGCTGTCACGACGGACGCGAGGGCCACTGACGATCCGAAGGAGAACTCGATCCCGCCCAAGATCAGAACGATCACTTGGCCGCATGCAGCGACTGCTAGAATAGAAGCGATACGTGCGACATTCTCAAGATTTCCGAGGCTAGAAAATCGAGGAACGAAAGCGGCACAGAAGATGAAAAAGCCTAGCGCGATCAACACAGAGACCGGCATTCGGCGAAAGATTGTGAGAAAAATCATCATACCTCTACTCCCGCTAGGGCATCAATAATTTCTTGGCGCTGCGCTCCCCGCGCGAACGCTCCCATGATGACCTGATCGCGAACGACCAAGACGCGGTGACAAATGCTGAGCAATTCGTCGATGTCACTCGAAGAGACAATGACCGCAACGCCAGTTTGCGAGACCTCGAGAACGACCTCGTGGATTGCTCGCCTGGCAGCGACGTCGACGCCGCGTGTCGGTTCCGACATAACCAAAAGCTTGAGTCCGTCTACGAGAAGATTTCTGGCGACCACGAGCTTTTGCTGGTTGCCGCCGCTAAACCTTGCTGCCTCGAGTTCCAACCGAAAGGGGAACAACCCGATCCGTTTGAGAATATGAAGCGTGCGACGAATCTCCTGGCGCTTCTGCAGTAATCCCCATCGCGCGATCAGACGATGGCTTGCGGCTGAGGTATTCTGAAGTGCTCCCAGAATACTGAATACACCGTCGGCGTGGCGGTCGGTAGGCACGAACCCGATACCGTTTGCAACGGCTTCCTTTCGACACCCAGCAACGATTTGAACATCCTCAATCCAGACGCTACCGGAGAACGGTTCCGCCGCTCCAGCAATGGCTTCGGCTATCCGATCGGCGCCACTTCCAACGATGCCAGCAAGTCCAACGATTTCGCCTCGCGCAATCTCGAAATCCATTGGGGCAGCGCCTTCGCGCAATTTCAGCCCGCAAACTCTTGCCACGGTCTCCTCCGTGTGGGCGGCGATTTCGGTGATGGGTGCAACGTCCTTGCCTACCATCGCGAGTACGATGTGCTGGGTCGAAACGTCCTTCATGGGCACGCCGGTAATGGCGCAAATGCCGTCGCGAATGACAGTCAAACGGTCGGCTGTTGCAATCACTTCATCCAGCTTGTGACTGATGAAAAGGATCGCCGTGCCGCGATTACGCAATCTCTCGATCGTCTTGAGGAGAAATTCCGACTCTGTGTGGGTTAAGGCAGCCGTTGGCTCGTCCAACACGAGTACCTTCGCGTTCTGAGCAAGCGCACGGGCAATTTCCAGAAGCTGCAACTCTCCGGTAGAAAGATCGCGGCAAAGTGCATCGAGAGACACTGAGAGACCAACCTCGGCCAACCAACCGCGCATCGTTTCGTCGGACCTTAGGGCTTGGGCTGCAAATATCCCGCGCGCCATACCGAGGCTAAAAGCGGCCAGGTTTTCCCGAACTGTCAGGTCAGGAAACTGGCTCAGATGTTGGTAGATCGGAAAAATGCCGTTCGAGATCGCATGCCGTACGGAGCGAAAGACGACCGGTTTTCCCTCGATCTTAAGACGGCCTCCTGTCGGGCGCAGAGCTCCTAGCAGGATCTTAACAAGAGTAGATTTTCCCGCCCCATTGCCTCCGAGAAGCGCATGAATCTCGCCGCGCCTGAGATCAAGATCAACGTGACGGATCACTCGGCTGTTTCCGAATGACATGGCAATGGTCTCGGCGCTCAACACCGATACCCCGCCGCGCTCATCGCACATTCCAGAGTTTGCATTTGTCTGCATCATTCTGACCGCCACCGATGAAAACTGCCGATATGATGTTTCGCGACCCGGCGGATGACAAACGATTTGCGTTCGCGCTATACAATAGGAATTCTCATGCATGAGCGAGGTTCTATATGACGAAGCGGCCCCTACCACCGCTTTCCGCGCTACACGGTTTTGAAGCATCAGCAAGGCTCCTATCCTTCACTAAAGCTGCAGAGGAGCTCTACGTGACGCAGGGAGCCATCAGCCGGCAGGTGAGACAACTCGAAGATTTCCTTGGAGTAGCTCTGTTTGAGAGGTTCACCAGGCGCATTCAGCTGACAGACGCCGGCGAAGAGCTCTATACGGTGGTCGCCGAGGTTTTGGACCAGCTTTCGAATGTCGCGCGGCGAGTACAGCGTCGAAAGCACGTAGAGATCTTGACAGTATCGGTCTTGCCAAGTTTCGCGTCTGCCTGGCTCATGCCGCGACTCTATCTATTTACGGAGAAGCATCCTTCAATCGAGATCAGGCTACACACATCTATTGATCCAGTAGGCTTCTCCTCCTCTGGACCAGATGTAGCAATCCGTGTCGGACGGGTGCCCGGCAAGCATTATGAACGACATCAGCCACGCATCGAACTAGAGATGGCCGAAAACTGGCGTGGCATTCACATCGACGAGCTCATCCCCGACCGGTTGGTAGCCGTGTGTAGTCCAACACTGCTCAGCGAGACGGGTCCGTTAACTCCACAAGACATTGCCAAACTGCCACTTATTCATACCACGAGCCGACGCTTCGCCTGGCCAGATTGGCTTCATGCACAGGGCGTAACCGACCAAGGAAGTGCCGCACGAGGTCCGGAAATGGGGCATTTTTTTATGTCGATAGAAGTAGCGACGCGGGGGCGCGGCGTAGCGATCGTTCCGGACATAATCGCTCGCCAGGAGCTGGAACTAGGTCGATTGGTCGTGGCGTACGAAAGCGACCTGCAAAGTGCAGGCGACTACTGCCTATTGATCCCGGATGGCAACTTACAACGCGCGCCAATTGTTCTGTTTAGAGACTGGCTCTTGGCTCAGTTTTCATGAGGCGTGGATCGAATTGTAAGGCTCCGATCGACCCAGTTACCGATATCATGCATGAGCTTCTGTAATGCCAATCCATCATCATTCTCGTTTGTCACATTGCCCCCTCTCCCCCATAGTCAAAACCAAATCAACCGATAATAATGGAGAGGGACATGCGATTTTACTCATGCGTTGGAGCGTTTTTACTTATGGCAGGCACCGCATATGCTGATGAAGATATTGTTCGCCACCGCAACCCCGCCCACTTGACCGAAAGTTGGGCCCGCGAATTTGCCGAGTCCATCGAGTTGCCGGCGAATTCTAAGACAATCGTTCTTAGCGGCGTTGGACCCACGGTCTCAAACAAAGAAGTTTCATCCAACAGCGTCGAGGCCTACGGCGACACCGAAACTCAAACGCGCAATGTACTTGAGCAGATACGTTCTATCCTGGCGGCTCGCGGTTACACCATGGGCGATATTGTTAGCATGCAGGCACTGTTCGTCGGTGACCCCAATCTCGATAATCAGCCCGATTTCGAACATTTCTCAAAAGTCTACAACGAGTACTTCGGGACTGACGAGCAGCCCAACGTTCCAGCTCGTACCCGCGCGCAGGTTCTTCGACTGGTGCCTCCCGGTTGGCTCGTAGAAATCACCGTTACAGCCGCGAAGGCCAGGTAACAGCAGCTCGTCGATACGGCGTGGCTGCCCCGCCGCGTTTCCATGAGTGCCGACTGAGAAGTCCATGTATTTCTGACCGGCCCGGGATTTCGTTTCCGCTATGTTGCCCTGACCGTCCTGCAATTAGGGGCGGTCGACGGTACTGTCTTCGCCGCAACACTACCCTGTATGGAAGGCTCATTGAGCTTTTCAAAGAACGCAGAAATTATGCGCTGGAGTGCGATAAGATATGTCTTCCCCCACCTACGTCATCACGCCGCCATCGCCGGTTCCGGCTTTGCCCGTTTTCGGCAAGAAGGCTCTCTTTCCGGTTCACCGCATCTATTGCATCGGTCGCAACTTTGCCGACCACGCTATAGAAATGGGGCGAGATCCGCACAGGGAACCGCCTTTCTTTTTTCAGAAGAACCCGGACGGACTGGTTTTGCCAGGAGCAAATTTTCCGTATCCGGCTGAGTCAACAGATGTACATCATGAGGTGGAGCTCGTCGTAGCGTTGAAGAAGGGTGGAGACAACATTCCACTCGCTGAAGCCCTCGGTTGCGTCTATGGCTACTCGGTGGGTCTCGACATGACTCGTCGTGACCTGCAAAGTGAAGCCAAGACGCTCGGGCGACCGTGGGAAGTTGGCAAGGCTTTCGAGAGCTCTGCACCCTGCGGCCCGATACATCCGGTCGAAAAGGTCGGGCACCCAAAGGCGGGTGCGATTTGGCTCAAGGTCAATGGTGCACAACGTCAGAACGGCGACCTCAGCCAGATGCTTTGGAAAGTGCCCGAGATGATCGCCACTCTCTCGCGTTACTTCAGGTTGTCAGCGGGCGATCTCATTTTTTCAGGAACACCCCCAGGTGTGTCTGCAGTCAGGCAAGGCGACGAAATGGTCGCATATATCGAGGGTATCGACGAAGTCGTCTTCAAAGTTATCTGAGCAACCAACGTACGAAGTGTCAGCGGAAGCTGAGCATCAGGACTGCCAACTCAGCCAAACCGCCCCCCTGAAACTGCATTGATCGTAAGCGCGAATTTCTCCGCACCTTCTGTGATTGAGTGAGCTTTGGCATGAGGTGTCCACCTAAAAGAGGTGGACACCAAATGATGGAAGAAGGTCAAAAACTTGTCGTGCGGCTCGTTGGTCGGAATGGACGACGCCGGTTCGATCCGGCATCGAAAGACCGTCTTATTGCGGCCTGCCTTGAACCTGGCGCATCAGTATCGAAACTTGCGCTCGAACACGGGGTTAACGCGAATCTCGTTTGGAAATGGATAAGAAAACACACCCAGGCCCCTCCATTCCCGCCGTCTTCGACATCGGCTTTTCTTCCGGTTCAGATCACCGCGGCGAGCAGCAAGTTCGCGTTGGAGATGCCTGCCACGGATGGTGAAGAGCTGCCGCCGAAGGCACAGAGGATCGGGCCGCTGTCCTCTCCAGCGAAGGTGAGCGCATCACTGCCGAACGGCGTGAGGCTGACGCTGGAATGCGGTGATGCGAATGCGTTGGCGGCGATAATCGGAGCGTTGGGTGATGTTCAAGCTGGGCGCTGACCTTCAGGTCTACCTGCATCGCGAGCCGATCGACTTTCGGGCCGGCATCAACAGTCTTGCGGTCCTGGTGCAGGAGACGATGGAGCTCGATCCATTTGCGCCGGCGGTTTTTGCGTTCTGCAATCGCCGTCGCGACCGGATGAAACTGTTGTTCTTCGATCGGTCGGGTTTTGTGCTGGTGCTGAAGCGGCTGGCCGAGGACAAGTTCCGCTGGCCCCGGCGTCAGGAGACGGTGATGCGGCTGACGACGGAGCAATTGCACTGGATTCTCGATGGCATCGATATCGATGCGATGGTGCGCCATCCTGTGCGGCAATACCAGGTCGCTGGCTGAGGGCTCTTGAATTGCGCGGTTGACGCGGCGGTACGGTTCAGATTCAAGAATCCGATGAATCGAACCGGCGAACCGAGCGTTGCAGAGTTGAAGGCGCAGTTGGCGGCACATGCTGCCGAAATCGCCGCGCTGAAAGCCGAGAAGGAAGCGCTCTCGCAGCGCATCGTCAAACTCGAGGAAGAGCTGGCGCTGGCGCGGCTGCATCGGTTTGCGCCGCGTAGCGAAAAACACGTGGATCGCCTCTTCAATGAAGCCGAACAGGTTGCCGATGAGGATGTCGCCGGCGGCGAAGATGGCGATGTCGTCGACCTGCCAAACACAGGGTTACCGGCGATCGAAAGCACGACGGGAAAGAAGCGCGGCCGCAGACCGCTGCCGGAAAACCTCCCGCGCGAGCGCGTCGAGTACGACCTTCCCGACGATCACAAGGCTTGTCCCTGCTGTCATGGTCAGATGCATCGCATGGGAGAGACCGTTACCGAGCAGCTTCATATCGAGGTGAAGGCGAAGGTTCTGCAGAATGTGCGGTTCAAATATGCTTGCCGCCATTGCGACCGCACCGGGATCAACACGCCAATCGTTATCGCGCCGATGCCCGCGCAACCCTTGCCGGGCAGCATCGCCACGGCCTCGACGCTGGCCTTCGCGCTCGTTCACAAATATGTCGATGGCACACCGCTCTACCGTCTGGCCCAGGCCTTCGAGCGCGCCGGGGTTCCTGTCAGCCGTGGCGCTCTGGGTCACTGGGTGATCGGCTCGAGCGAAAAACATCTGTCCCGCATCTATGACGCCTTGAAATTGCGGCTCAGATCGCAACCTCTCATCCATGGCGACGAGACGACGGTTCAGGTCCTGAAGGAAAAGAATCGAGAGGCCACCGATACATCGTATATGTGGGCCTATCGGAGCGGCGAGGACAGTGACGAGCCGATCGTGCTGCTCGATTATCAGCCGGGCCGCGGCCAGATACACCCGCAGACCTTCCTCGGCGATTACCGCGGCATCTTGATGAGCGACGGCTATTCCGCCTGGCGCACGCTGGAGGGCGCGATCCACCTTGGATGTATGGCCCATTCAAGACGACGTTTTGTCAATGCTCTCAAGACGAGAAACAAACCCGGCGGGCCGCCGGAGCAGGCGCTCCGGTTCTTCGAACAGCTCTACCGGGTTGAAAGACAGGCGCGGGACAAAAAGCCAGAGCACGGTGAGACGCAGGCCGACAGCATTCGCCGCTTTCGCCAGCAACACAGCGTACCCATCCTGAATGCCCTCAAGACATGGCTCGACGAAATCGCCCCGAAGGTCTTGCCGGACAGCAAGCTCGGCGATGCCGTCTCCTATACCCTGAACCAATGGGAATATCTGACGCGCTACACCGAAGACGGCAGGATGCCGATCGACAACAACCTTCTCGAACGCGATATCAGAGTTTTTGCCACCGGCAGGAAGAGTTGGCTGTTCAGCGATAGCACCGACGGAGCCAAGGCCAGCGCCGTCATCTACAGCCTCATGCTGACCTGCCGTGCCTGCGGCGTCGAGCCGTTAACGTGGTTGCGCCACGTCCTTACCGAATTGCCTCAACGCGCGGGCGATGCTGATGTCGACGACCTGTTGCCCTTCAACTTCACACAGACTGCCACCGCCTGACCAGATGCGGTTCCAAACGCCAAGACGATCCGTCGAAATCGCCGGCGTCAATGTGCGGGGAAAATCGCGCTTACCATTGATCAACGCATTGAACGTGAAGCCAGTAGAGGTCAGCCAAATCTGCGGAAAGCAATCCCTCGCCGAAAAGACATTCGGTTGCGGTGTTTTCTCGCTTGGCCGGATCTGACGATAAGCCCGTGGCGGCTCCTAAACGAACTCCGGGCAAGAATCAAACTGTCATCGGCACGCTAGATTCGGTGAACTTGCATCGTTGATCTGACACGCCGACTGACCCTAGTCGCAGAGCAACGGAATCATTCTTCCCCGCGCCCGGTGAGCCATCTGGGTGCATTACTCGCCCCGCCTTTGGCGGGGCTCTTTTTTTCTTACGTACGTAGGATCGCGCTGGGTACAACAACATCGGCGGCGCCGAGGGTGAGTCTCGGTAGCCCTTGAAACTCAGCGACAATCGCAACAACAGGTACGGCGTAAGGGGTTATGTCACCTCACCTCGCGCGTGCGCTAGGCGACAGCCGAGGCCGCTAAGGCTGCGTAATTCCAGGGTAGGAGCGCGTCAATTTCGCCGCTAAGCCATCCTTTTGCAAGGCGCTCAAGTGTCTGGATAACGCCAGGCCTGCGGATCGATCCTCCTTATCTATGCCGTCTGCACGTGGCCATGGTTGCCCGGCTCCTTCCGCCGCGGTCGCTGTCAGCGAAAAGTGAGTTCTTTTTCGCGATTGCCTAGGCGCTGCATCGCTCGACGTGTTGGACTCGAGCTCGATGCGACTTCGTTCAAAAACCGAGGAACCTTGCCCTTACGGGCAAGCTGAAGCCCACACGTATGTGCACGGAGAGGAACTTTGCCCCGATTTGGCAGAAAGCGGTAGCAGCTCGAACGCTGTGCGCTTCCGTCACGAAGTCGAGAAAATAGCTTATTGAGCTTGCTACTGACCCTATTTGAAAGAAGCCCATACGCAGCATGAACTATGAGGGGCGGGCAACAATAGCAGGTGGTCCGTGGCGGCGAGCAAGGGTCTCTCAACTAGACTGCCGCCAGCTCGATGGGTGCTCGCTCCAGACAGCCGTGTCTCCAAGAGGAAAATTGATTGATTCTTTAAGCAGACGGGCGACCGCGATCCGCTGCCGCCCAGCAGACCGCCGCCAATGCCTCCATCAACCGTGAAGCATACATACCGATCGATAGCGCCTTCGCATGTCCATTTGAGTCCGACTGCTCAGATTCTTCTAGGTTTGATTGCTGAAGAAACAGAAACAGCCGGGCTCTTAACTAGAGAGCGAAACCGATTTATTGATGCGATTTGTCTTTTCGGAGAACCAGATCGTCATACTCGCGACTGGAAATCTGTGCTTCAACAATCATCGGCTTGTTCGCGGCGAAAGCCTCGAGCAACGCAGCGCGAAAGCTGTCGCGGTCCGTCGCAGTCAAAACAGGAACGCCAAAGATATTCTCCCCCCCGATAGTTCCTATTTCCCGAACCGGCGTCCCGTAAATTGGGTTTTGTTTTCTCTGTTGCTTGATGCGGATCAGCGCAAGGTCGTTGTCAGTAAGCACCACTGTAACGATGGGCAAATTGAGCCGCACCGCTGTCGCGAGTTCACCGACCGACATCAGGAATCCACCATCGCCAACAACTGTACAAACCGCCACTTCCGGCCTGGATAGCTTGGCCGCGATAGCTGCAGGAATGCCAAACCCCATAGTCGACCATCCGTTGGTCATAATTTGCAGGCCAGAGGCTGGCGTCGGCCACTTCTGCCCAATGAGGTGGGTGTGGGCGCCAACGTCACAGGTCATGATCCCATCCGCCGGCAACACCTCGCGGAGAACATCAAGCGCGACGCAAGGACCGAAAGCATCGACCCCCTTTAGGCGTTCGAACATTGATTGTCTCCGCGCGCTCAGAGCCTCGACATCCCAGTCTTTCGCCTCCATTTTCGTGGAGCACATAGCGTCAACGGTTGCGGAGATATCACCCTTAACCTCGAGTACGTCGGGATAGGTTTCACGGTCAACGTCGATGGGCTCGTCGTCGATGTTGACCAACTTCACGTTTGGAACCCAAGATTCCAAATTGAATTCGACGGGATCGTAGCCCACGAGGACCACGAGGTCGGACTGTTGATGGGTCTCACCTACTACGTCTGACAGGGCATGAAAAAGAACACCTGCATAGCAGCGATGGTCCTCTGGAATCGTGCCCTTCGCCATCGGTGTAACCACCACAGGGATGCTGTGAGCGTTCGCATATCGGACCACAGCCTCGCCCACTCCCGCACGAACGGCGCCTAACCCCATCGCCAGGATCGGCTTACGCGCCGATTGAAGCGCGGTACGCATTAGCTCGATGTCCGCAGGAACTGCCCTGTTTGATTTGGCCGCAGCGGGTATCGGCAGCCCGTTCACCGGAATTCCCGATTCTGCGCTGATTCCGACCGGAAGGCCCACGTGGACCGAGCCAGGTCGGCCGGAAAGCGCAACGTTCGCTACATCGAATAATATCTCGCGAACACGGCCAGGCTCAAGGCGTGTAGTCATTTTAGTCAAAGGCGCGAACAGCGCCTGATGGTCAATACCCATTTGGGTGACACGACCGCGCATCGGCGCCGGCATCTCGTCAGTCAAAGCGATCAGGGGGGAGCGGTCGAGAAGCGCTCCCCCTACGCCAGTTGAGAGATTTGTAGCGCCTGGTCCGAACGTGCCGAAACAAACCCCGGGAACACCGCTCATTCGACCACAGACATCCGCCATGATGGCTCCCGTCCCTTCGTGGGTCGTCAAAACGAAATCGATCCCATCGGTCTCGCGCATTGCCTCCATGTAATCGACCCAGCCGCCGCTCGGTACACCAAAGACAAAGCGTACGCCCATATCACGAAGCGCTTCGACTACCTGTGTCGCTACAGTGACCTTCGCACCAGCCGGGTGTGAAGGGTTCAAGATCTCATTCGTAAGCGGTGCAGACATATTTCAGCTCCATAAATTCTTGCATTCCGTAAGAACCACCCTCGCGTCCGAGACCAGACTGCTTGACACCCCCAAAGGGGATAGGCGCTCCGGTCATCTTCGAAGTGTTGATACCGACCATTCCGTATTCAAGTCGGCTGGAAACGCGCTCCGCCCGGGCGAGATTGCGTGTATGGAGATAGGCGGCTAGGCCATATTCCGTCGCATTGGCACGGCGCACCACCTCATCTTCTCCTGAAAACCGGCTGATCCCGGCGACCGGGCCAAAGGTTTCCTCTTGCGCTATCAACATGTTGTCGGCGACATCTGAAAGCACCGTCGGCGCGTAGAAGTTCGGGCCAGCATTGTGCACATGGCCTCCAAGATGCAGCCGCGCACCACGCATCTGTGCATCCTCGACCTGGTTGTGAACCTTTTGAAGGGCCTTCGCCTCGATCATTGGCCCGATCGCTACACCCGGATTGAACCCATTGCCCACGCTTAGTTCGCGGGCTCGCGCCGCAAAGTCTTCTAGGAAGCGCTCATATAGATCCTCGTGCACATAGATGCGATTGGCTGCCAGGCAATCCTGCCCGGTTGTCTGGAACTTCGAATTCATCGCATCGTCTACGGCTCGGTTCAGATCCGCATCCTCGAAGACGATGAATGGCGCATGGCCACCGAGTTCCAGACCAACATGCTTGATCGTAGGCGCGCATATGCTAGCAATCATTCTGCCCACTTCGGTGGAGCCAGTGAAAGAAACCGCGCGGATGCGTGTATCGGCGCAAAGAAGTGGGACCACGCGGCGCGTAGAACCAGTGACGACCGAGAAGGCGCCTTTCGGGAAGCCGGCCTTTTCGGCCAGACTCGCAAGGGCGAGCGCGGAGAACGGCGTTTTGGACGAAGGGACGCCGATGACAGAGCAGCCAGCGGCAAGGGCAGCGGCAGCCTTACGCGCGAGCATAGCTGAAGGGAAGTTCCAAGGTGTTATTGCCGCGACGACTCCGATCGGCGCGCGGTTTACATGGAGTCGCTTACCAGGCAGATGACTTCGAAGCACATCCCCGCCAACGCGCTTTGTTTCTTCCGCGTACCAGCGGATGAAGCTCGCGGCATAGTCGATTTCACCAAACGCTTCAGACAGGGGCTTGCCCTGTTCCAAAGTAATCAGCGCCGCCAGGCCCTCGCGCGCGTCCAACATGAGATCGCACCAGCTATGAAGAATGCGGCTTCGCTCCGACGGCAGGATCGCAGACCACACGTGGAAACCTTCTTCAGCAGCGTCGATCGCCTCGCTCACTTGGCCACCGGAGAGATCTGGGACCTGTCCAATTGTCTCGCCCGTCGCCGGGTCACTGACCATATAAGTTTTAGCCATATCGGCTTCGTGCCAACGTCCAGCAAAGAAGGCACGTTGTTTAATCAGCGCTAACGCGCGCGCCTTCGGATGCTCCAACAAGACTACCATTTGCTCCTCGACTGGTTTGGATCGCGTTTCACAGAACTATCGTGCTGAACGGCGGCGAAGAACAAACGAATACCATGGCATCCATGAATGCATTTTTCTCATGCATGCATATGCGCAAATGGCCGCCGAGCCTTCCCTATCCGACGTCTGCGGATGAAAGCTAGGTTCTCATCTGCCGGCGTGAGCGCTTCAGTGCGGCGCATTCCAGGTGATACATTATGCGATCATTTTGGACCAGGACGTGAACATCCTGGCAACAAGCTGTGCATGGCTCGTGCGAACACGGTTCGTTCCGCTCCTAAGGCGACGTCCACGCTTAAGTCTGTGAACGACGGCATTGCGCGTGGCTATTAACGGGCCCTGCCTCACGCTTGAAGGCCGCGTGGCTAGATGGTGATCGACCGCTAGACCTGGCGTTTCTGCGCGAGCGCGTGGTTGATGGCCCGCACACCATGCAACTTGGTCGCAGCATCGATAACGGTG
>NZ_JCAXDX010000022.1:0-25384 GCF_059758575.1 Sinorhizobium sp. GQ132
ATTCGGCGGCGCGCGCGGGCGCACCGACGTGCCGAAGATCGTCGATTGGTACATGGAGGGCAAGATCGAGATCGATCCGATGATCACCCACACCATGCCGCTCGAGGACATCAACAAGGGGTTCGAGCTCATGCATTCCGGCGAGAGCATTCGCTCTGTCGTTGTCTACTGAGTTCGCAATCTCATTCAGGGAAGCGCCGGAGGACACTGAATCCGGCGCTTTTTTGCCTGCCGGGAAGTTATCCACGATGATCTATGTCGATGCCGATGCGTGCCCGGTAAAGCCGGAAATCCTGAAGGTGGCCGAGCGCCATGGCCTGGAGGTGACCTTCGTCGCCAATTCCGGCCTGCGCCCCTCGCGCGATCCGATGGTTCGCAACGTCATCGTGTCGGCCGGTTTCGACGCAGCGGATGATTGGATCGCCGAACGCGCCAGGGACGGCGACATCGTCGTCACTGCCGACGTGCCGCTTGCCGTGCGCTGCGTCGGCGCCGGAGCGCTCGTCACCGGGCCGACCGGGCGCGTCTTCGACGAAACCAACATCGGCATGGCATCCGCGATGCGAGACCTCTCGGCCCATCTCAGGGAGACCGGGGAAAGCAAAGGCTATAACGCCGCCCTCACCTCCCGCGACCGCTCCGCTTTCCTCGAAACGCTTGACCGACTCTGCCGACGGGTAAAAAGGTAGAGCCGGCGAACGGAGGCGGCGAATGGATAGGAAGGCAGGCCTGCGGCACTGGCCGTTCTATCTCGCCCTGACGGGCGGGTTGATGAGCCTGCCGATCGGTTTTGCATTCTTCCGCGCAGAAGCAATCGAGGTCGCGGCCATCCTCTTTTTCCTTATCTATCTGTCGATCACGGCTTTGCGGCTTCCCAAACTTACAGGCAGTTATCTCCAGGCCAATGCGCGCGACACGGGTGAGCCGGAGCCGATCATCTTCCTGGTGACGCTCGTTGCCGCGGCGACGTCGCTGGTGGCTCTGTTCCTCGCGCTGAACCGCGCCGGGGGCGGCGGCGCGGTGGGGCTGTCCATCGCCTTCGCAGCGGTTGCGCTCGGCTGGGCGACGATCCACACCATGGCGGCGCTGCATTATGCTCATCTTTATTGGCTTGCCGACCGCAATGATCCCGCCAGCAATCCCGCAGCGCGCGGTCTTGCATTCCCGGAGACCGACAGGCCCGGCGGATACGATTTCCTCTATTTCGCCTTCGTCATCGGGATGACGGCGCAGACGTCGGACGTCGCCATCACGACAACGGCGATGCGCCGCGTGAACCTGATGCACGCGATCGTCTCGTTCTTCTTCAACACGGTGCTCGTCGCGGCCGCGGTCAATGCCGCGGTTCAGCTTGCGGGCGCCACCCCATGAAATTCAGGAGCAAAGAATGAAAGTAATCTCGCAGAACACGGCCTTCGGCGGCATGCAGGGCGTCTACGCTCATGATTCCACGGCCTGCAAAGGCGAAATGACCTTCGCCGTCTTTGTACCGCCGCAGGCGATCACGGAGCCTCGCCCCGTTCTCTGGTATCTCTCCGGCCTCACCTGCACCCACGCCAATGTCATGGAGAAAGGCGAGTACCGGCGCATGGCCTCGGAACTGGGACTCATCATCGTCTGCCCGGATACGAGCCCAAGAGGGGCGGATGTTCCCGATGAGCTCACCAACTGGCAGATGGGCAAGGGCGCCGGCTTCTATCTCGATGCGACGGAGAAGCCCTGGGACGAGCACTATCGGATGTACAGCTACATCACAGAAGAACTCCCGGCCCTGGTCGGCCAGCATTTCCGCGTGGATATGAGCCGCCAGGGTATCTTCGGCCACTCGATGGGCGGGCATGGCGCAATGACCGTCGCTCTCAAGGACCCTGAGCGTTTCAAGAGTTGCTCCGCTTTCGCGCCGATCGTCGCGCCGTCTTCCGCCGATTGGTCGGTCGGTGCCTTCGAGAAGTATCTCGGTCCCGACAAGACCGCCTGGCGGAAATACGATGCCTGCGCCCTCGTCGAGGACGGGGCCCGCTTCCCGGAATTCCTGATCGACCAGGGCAAGGCGGATAGCTTCCTCGAAAACGGTCTGCGCCCCTGGCTGTTCGAAGAAGCCGTCAAAGGAACGGGCATCGGGCTTACGCTCCGGATGCATGAGCGTTACGACCATTCCTATTATTTCATTTCGACCTTCATGGACGACCATCTCAGATGGCACGCCGAGAGGCTCGGCTGACAGGATGCAGCCTTCTCGGATCGGAACAATTTGATGAACCATATCCTCCTCGTCGGTGCCGGCGGCGCCCTTGGCTCCGTCCTGCGCTACCTCGTCGGCCTCTGGATGCTGCAGCGCGCCGGACCCGTCTTTCCCTGGGGGACGCTGTTCGTGAACGTTACGGGTTCCTTTCTGATCGGTTTTCTGGCGCAATTCATCATGCACAAGATGGGAGCCTCGCCGGAAATACGCGTGTTCCTGATCACCGGCGTGCTGGGGGGCTACACGACGTTCTCGGCCTTTTCGCTCGACGCGATCACCCTTCTGGAACACGGGCAGACGATGAGCGGCCTCGCCTATATCGTGGCGAGCGTCGGTCTTTCGATACTTGCCGTGTTCGCCGGGCTGGCCCTGATGCGCGCAATGGTCTAAAGCCAGCCTTTAAAGAAAAGAAGGCGGATTTCTGCAAAATGGCGGGCATAGAACACAGGCAGGTTGACAGCGACGAAGCGGGAATGCGTCTCGACCGCTGGTTCAAGGTGCATTTCCCCGGACTGGGTTTCGGTCCGTTGCAGAAGCTGCTGCGTTCCGGACAGATCCGCGTGGACGGGGCGCGGGCAAAATCCGACACGCGCATACAACCCGGCCAGACGATCCGCATTCCGCCGCTCGGCGTCGATCCCAAGGAAGCGAAATCCGGCCCGATCGGCGGCCGGGACCTGCGTCAATCGCCGGACGGGGAGCTTCTGTCGCGCATGGTGCTGCATGAGGATGCCAAGGTCATCGTGCTCAACAAACCGGCCGGCCTTGCCGTTCAGGGCGGCTCGGGCGTCAACCGGCATATAGACAAGATGCTCGAGGCCTGGACCAGCCAGAAGGGCGAAAAGCCGCGCCTCGTCCATCGTCTCGACCGTGATACTTCGGGCGTACTTGTCGTCGCCCGCACGCGTGGGGCTGCGCAACAGCTGACCGCGGCATTTCGCGAGCGCGACACCAAGAAGACATACTGGGCCCTGGTCAGGGGCGTGCCGCGCAAGCGGGAAGACAAGATTTCCACCTGGCTCGTAAAGGAGCCCACGCCCGATGGCGACCGTGTCCGGATTGCCAAGCACGGCGAGAATGGCGCCGACCACGCCATCTCCTATTACCGGATCGTTGAGCAAGCCGGGCAGAACCTCGCCTGGCTGGAAATGGAACCCTATACCGGCCGCACGCACCAGCTGCGCGTCCACGCCGCCCATATCGGCCATCCGATCATCGGCGACCCGAAATACTTCGAAGCGGACGTCAACTGGACCTTCCCCGGCGGCATGCAGAACCGGCTGCACCTTCATGCGCGGCACATAGATATTCCGCATCCGAACGGCGGGCGGCTGAAGATCACCGCTCCCCTGCCCCAGCACATGGTGCAGAGCTGGAATCTGCTCGGCTTCGACGAAAACGCCGCCGGCGAGGAAGAGTGATGAAGCTCGTCCTTTTCGATTGCGACGGAACGCTCGTCGACAGCGCGGGACTGATCCATGAGGTGATGACCCGCACCTTCGAGGCCTTCGATCTGGATCGCCCGACAGCGGACGCGACCAAGGCGATCATCGGCCTCACTCTCGATATCGCCATTGCCCGGCTCATGGGGCAGGAACACGTCGACGACCGGGCGACCGCAATGACGGCGCATTACAAATCTATATTCGCCTCGGTACGAGGCGAACCCGGCTGCAGCGAAGCGCTGTTTCCGGGCATTGCGGAGATGATGCAGACTCTGGCCGGACGCGACGAACTGCTGATCGGCGCCGTCACCGGCAAATCGAGGCGAGGTCTGACGCATATCGCGGCGATGCATGGATTCGACAAGATATTCTTCGTCTCCCGCACGGCGGACGACTGCCCCTCGAAGCCGCATCCCGCCATGGTGACGGAGTGCTGCGCGGAGGCCGGAGTCGATCCCCGCGACACGATCGTGATCGGAGACGCGATCTATGACATGCAGATGGCGAAGGCCGCCGGCGCCGATGCCCTGGGCGTCGCCTGGGGTTACGCCAGTGTCCCGGAGCTGATGGCATCCGGTGCGGATCACATCGCCCGCGTTCCGGCAGACATAATCGAATGGATGGACCATAGCCATGCCTGATATTCGCGACGAACTGAGTGGTGCGCTGAGCCACGACGATCCTGTGCGCCGGGCCCAGATCCAAATGCAGAAACCGCTGCCGAAACGCTTCTACAAGCAGGCGAGCGCCGCACCGGCGGATGACGGCGGATACGCCGTGCTCCTCGACGGAAGGTCAGTACGCACACCGGCCAAACGGGCGCTCGCCGTACCTACCGAAAAGCTCGCAGAGCTGCTGGCAACCGAGTGGGACGCCCAGACCGAAATCATCGATCCCTCGGCAATGCCGCTCACGCGGATCGTCAACACCGCGATCGACGGAGTTGCGCTCGACGAACGTGCGGTCTTCGACGATATCGTCCGTTTTGTCGGCAGCGATCTCCTC
The DNA here is from genome assembly GCF_059758575.1 of Sinorhizobium sp. GQ132. Lineage (NCBI taxonomy): Bacteria > Pseudomonadati > Pseudomonadota > Alphaproteobacteria > Hyphomicrobiales > Rhizobiaceae > Sinorhizobium > Sinorhizobium sp. GQ132. The sequence continues at coordinate 4,693 of NZ_JCAXDX010000022.1, forward strand.
TGCTATCGGGCCGACAGCCCGAAAGAACTCGTCGCTCGGCAGAACGAGCACTGGAATCCGATAATCGACTGGGCCGCCCGGACGCTCGGCGCCCGGTTCATTCTCGTGGAAGGCGTGATCCATCAGGAACAACCGGCGGAGGCGGTCTCGGCCTTTGCCGAGGGCCTGCGCGGCTTTGCGACACCGCTCGGCCTCGCCTGCCTGCACACCGTCACCAGCCTGACCGGATCCGCCCTGCTCGCTCTTGCCCTCGCCATGGGCAGGCTCTCCGCCGAACAGGCATGGGCTGCCGCTCATGTCGACGAGGATTGGCAGATCGAACAGTGGGGAACAGACGAAGAGGCATTCAGACGGCGCGAAAACCGCTGGCGGGAAATGCTGGCTGCCGCGGTCGTACTCGACGCGCTGAAGTGACGTGAAGGGTCACTTGCTCCTCATCCCCCTGCCGGGGCGCCGCGAGTCTCTTCGCCCCGCTGGCGCGAAGAGGGTGGCCGGCAGGCCGGATGAGGGGCAGAATTTCAGTGGTCCAACACGTCAGCCGACGAGCTTCAGACCGGCGATGCCCGCGACGATAAGGCCGATGCAGCCGAGGCGCATCGCCGTTGCCGGCTCTGCGAACAGAATGATGCCGAGAATGACTGTACCGACGGTGCCGATGCCGGTCCACACGGCATAGGCCGTGCCAAGCGGCAGCGAACGCACCGCTATTCCGAGCAGAACGACGCTCAGGATCATCGACCCGACCGTCAGCACAGTCGGCGTGAACCGCGTAAATCCATCCGTGTATTTGAGACCGATCGCCCAGCCGATTTCGAGAATTCCGGCGAGCAACAGCGTGAACCAGGCCATATCGAACTCCTTCATGTGGAGCGAGGCCGTCCCCGCGGAAGTTCGGATCCATTCGATCCGTGCAGCCGTCTGCGATGTGGTTCTTCTATGCCACGGCCTCATCGGGACAGCAAGGCATCCTGTGGCAAGGCAGCCCTGCGGGGGTGACGGAGCTGGGGCGAGCCCTCACGAATTCCGGTCGCGCCGAAGCTTGTTCCACCACTCCAGCCGCTTGCGGATCTCACGTTCGAAGCCGCGCTCCGGGGGATCGTAGAAGGTCTTTCTGCCCATCTTCTCGGGGAAATAATCCTGGCCGGAGAATGCGTCGGGCTCGTCATGATCGTAGCGGTAGCCGTCGCCGTAGCCTTCCCCCTTCATGAGCTTCGTCGGAGCGTTGAGGATGTGCTTCGGCGGCAGCAGAGATCCGTTCTCCTTGGCCGCGCGCATCGCCGCCTTGTAGGCGGTATAGACCGCGTTCGACTTCGGCGCCGTTGCAAGATAGACGCAGGCCTCGGCAAGGGCCAGTTCCCCTTCGGGAGACCCGAGATAATCATAGGCATCCTTGGCGGCATTGCAGATCGCCAGTGCCTGCGGATCGGCAAGGCCGATATCCTCGACCGCCATCCGCACGAGCCGCCTGCCGATATAGAGCGGATCCTCCCCGGCATCGAACATGCGGCAGAGATAATAGAGCGCCGCGTCCGGGTCGGACCCCCGAACCGATTTATGGAGCGCCGAGATCAGGTTGTAATGGCCGTCCTGGCCCTTGTCGTATACCGGCGCGCGGCGCTGCACGATCTCCTGAAGCCCGGCGGAATCGAATATCTCGTCCCGGCGCGCCGCCCGCCATACCTCTTCCGCGAGCGTCAGCACCGCCCGGCCGTCCCCGTCCGCCATGCGGATCAGGCTGGCCCGCGCGTCGTCATCGAGCGGCAGCGGTTTGCCTTCGGCTGCCTCCGCCCGTTTCAGAAGTTCCTCGAGGCTGGCCTCGTCATGCGGCTTGAACGTCAAGACGCGCGCCCGCGACAGAAGCGCGGCGTTAAGCTCGAAAGACGGGTTCTCGGTGGTGGCGCCGACCAGGATGACGGTGCCGTCCTCCATGACCGGCAGGAAGCTGTCCTGCTGCGCCCGGTTGAACCGGTGGATCTCGTCGACGAAAAGCAGCGTCTGGCGCCCCGACATGCGCCGGGCGCGCGCAGATTCGAATACCTTCTTAAGATCCGCAACGCCGGAGAAGATCGCCGAAATCTGCTCGAATGCGAGACCTGCCTCGCCTGAAAGCAGACGGGCAACCGTTGTCTTGCCGGTTCCCGGCGGGCCCCAGAAGATCATCGAGCCGAGGGATCCGGAAGCGATCATCCGTGTGAGCACGCCGTCGGGCCCGGTCAGATGCTCCTGGCCGGTCACCTCCGCCAGCGTGCGCGGGCGCAGGCGATCGGCCAGCGGCCGTGCCGAGGCCATTTCAGGAGGTTCATGGGGGGCGAAGAGATCGCTCATCGGAAGAACTGACGGATGATCTGGCCGTTGCGCTCGATCTCGACACGCCAGAAGGAGGCATCCTCGGCGACGACGCTTTCCAGCGTCTTCGAACTATCGATTGCCGTCCCGTTGACGGAACGAACGATATCTTTCGGTTCCAGGCCGATACGTGCAGCCGGCGAGCCGCGATTGATCTCGGTGATGACCACACCCTGCAGCGACGTGGGCATGCGCAACTCGTCCGCAAGCCGCGGCGAGAGATTTGCCACGACAGCGCCGGCGAAGGGGTTGCGCCCCTCGATCAGCCGTTCGTCTCGTGGCTGTGTTTCCGGCGCCCGCTCAAGCTTGAGGGCGATTTCGCGCGAACTGCCGTTCTCCGAGATCGTAACCCGCGCCTCGTGGCCGATCCCCACGGTGGTCAGACGATAACCAAGCGCATCGGGGTGTTCGACCGGTATGCCGTTGACGGCGGTGACCACCTGTCCGGGGCGCATGCCGGCGCTCTCCGCCGGACCGCCTGCGACGACCGCCGTCACCAGCGCCCCGCGGGCCCGCTCAAGCCCGAGCGCCTCGGCCACGTCGGAAGTCACCGGCTCGAAAGTCGCCCCGACGAAGGGACGGATGAACGAGCCGTTGCCTCCTTCAGCGGAGGCAACGAAAACCTTGACCAGGTTGGCGGGGATCGCAAAGCCCACGCCGTTGGAACCGCCGCCTCTGGAAAAAATCGCGGTGTTGATGCCGATCAACTCGCCCTTCATGTTGATCAGGCCGCCGCCGGAATTGCCCGGATTGATCGCCGCATCCGTCTGGATGAAAAAGCCGAAATCGCCGTTGGAAATCTGGTTGCGGGCGAGCGCCGACACGATGCCGCTCGTCACCGTCTGCCCGACGCCGAAGGGATTGCCCATCGCCAGAACCAGGTCGCCGACCTCCACCGCGTCGGAATCACCGATCGGGACGATGTCGAACGGACCGTCCGACTGAATTTTCATGACAGCCAGATCGAGGCGATCATCCTTCAATATGACTTTGCAGGGGAACTCACGCCCGTCGGCGAGCGCCACCTTGATATCGTCGCCGCCCTCGATGACATGGTTGTTGGTCACGACCAGGCCATTGCGGCCGACGATCACGCCCGACCCCAGAGACGACTGCTTCTCGGTGCGATTCGGCATCCGCTGCCCGAAGAATTCCTCGAAGAAAGGGTCTCCGGCAAAGATGGAGCGACGCTCCACCACGCGCTCGGCATACACGTTCACGACCGCATTCGCCGTCTGTTTGACGAGCGGCGCGAAAGAGAGCTGCATCTCCGACCGCGACTGCGGCACGGTCCTGGCATCCTGGGCCATCGCAGGTGTCGATATGGCAACAGCAAGCACGAGAGCCGCGAGAGCGCGATGGCCGAAGATCATGAAGCATTCTCCCTTTCGTTGCAGCTACGTTCAGATAGGATTTCGCACGGAAAAAGGCAAACCTGTTGCCCGACAATCCAACGCAATGCAGCCGCAAGGAGGGGTCGTTTCATCAGGGAATTCATAGGAGTACATGCTGCGCGCCAATTGCTCGGCCTTGCGCTCCCAAAGACGCAGGCGACGTTCACGAGTCATGCACGAAAACGTGGTCTCGCCAGCCTTTTCCGGTGATCGAAACTCTGCTCATTTGCGTATTAGAAAAAGTCGAATGACACCGAGGAGACCCCATGCCCAGCTATCGCACGCCGAAGATTGCCGCTACCGAAATCACCCCGGAGCGCTTCTTCCTGGATCGGCGGACCTTCATCGCCGCCGCGGCCGGAAGCCTGGCCCTCGCCGTGCCCAAGCCGAGCCGCGCGGCCGCACTCGACGCGTCCAAGAGCAAATACAGGGTCGATGAGCCCGTCACGCCGGAAAAGGACGCCACCACCTACAACAACTTCTATGAATTCGGGACCGGCAAAGGCGATCCGGCTGCCAACTCCGCAAACTTCAAGCCGGCGCCCTGGACGGTGAAGGTCGACGGATTGGTCGGCAAGCCGCGGGAATTCGGCCTGGAGGAGCTCCTGGCCTTCCCTCTCGAAGAGAGAATTTACCGGATGCGCTGCGTCGAAGCGTGGTCGATGGTCATTCCCTGGGTCGGCTTTCCATTGGCCGCGCTCCTCGACAGGGTCGAGCCGCTCGGAAGCGCGAAATATGTCGCCTTCGAAACCGTGGTCCGGCCGGAGGAAATGCCGGGCCAATCCGGCTATTTCCAGCCCCTGGAATGGCCCTACCGGGAAGGCTTGAGGCTCGACGAAGCGCGCCACCCGCTGACGATCCTCTCTGTCGGGCTCTATGGCAAGACGCTGCCGAACCAGAACGGCGCACCTATCCGCCTGGTGGTGCCGTGGAAATACGGCTTCAAGGGAATCAAATCGATCGTGCGCATCTCTCTGACCGAGACGCCGCCGCCGTGCACCTGGAACATCGCCGGGCCGAATGAATACGGCTTCTATGCCAATGTGAATCCAGCCGTCGATCATCCCCGCTGGAGCCAGGCGACCGAAAACCGTATCGGCGAAGGCGGCTTCTTCGGCGCCAATCGCCGCGATACGCTCCCCTTCAACGGCTACGCAGAAGAGGTGGCAAACCTCTACGCCGGCATGGACCTCAGGGTGAATTTCTGAGGATGCCGAGCCTTCCTGCCCTGCCGAAGCGATTGCACGGCCCTTCGATCTGGGCGCTCTATATGCTCGGCTTCATACCGGCCGCCTGGGGGTTCTATCTTGGAGCCACCGGCCGGCTGCCCGGCAATGCGGTCAAGGAATTCGAGCACCTGCTCGGCATCTGGGCCCTGCGCTTCCTGATTGCCACGCTGACGATCACGCCTATTCGCGACCTCTTCGGCGTCAACTGGCTCAGATACCGCCGCGCCCTGGGCCTCCTCGCCTTTTACTATGTGATGATGCATTTCCTCACATATATGGTGCTGGACCAGACGCTCCTTCTCCCGGCGATTCTCGCCGACATCGCCCGCCGTCCCTTCATCACCATCGGCATGGCAGCCCTCGTGCTGCTCATCCCGCTGGCGGTTACATCGAACAACTGGTCGATAAGGCGCCTTGGGCAACGATGGAACAAGCTTCACAGGCTCGTCTACGTGATTGCCGCGGCCGGCGCGCTGCATTTCGCCATGTCGGTGAAGGTCGTGGGCCCCGAGCAAATGCTGTATCTGTTCCTTGTGGCGGTGCTCGTCGCCTGGCGCGCTGTCAGAAAGCGGTTTCTGCGGTGGCGGCGCCAGGGCACCGCACCCGTACGGTCGCAAGCCAGAGCGGGATAAAGGCGCAAGCCGGGAGAGCCGCACCGGCCAAGGTCCCGCGACACCCTCTCCCGACCCTCATTTCTTCCTTTGCCTGTCACAGGATTTGAGAGGCACAGGAATGAGGATCTACTTCTACTTTTAATAAAACCAACAAAAAAAGCGGCCGGGGGCGATCAGCCCCCGGCCGCTTGAATGGTTTCGTCAACCGATCGGATCAGGCCGCTTCGGCTGCTTCGGCTTCGGCAGAAACGCGGGCGCGGTCCTTCGAACCCTTGGCGTCGACGTCGCGATCAACGAATTCGATGACGGCGAGCGGGGCATTGTCGCCCTGGCGGAAGCCTGCCTTCATGATGCGCAGGTAGCCGCCGTTGCGGGTGGCGTAGCGCGAGGCAATCGCGTCGAACAGCTTCGAGACGACGGCAACGTCGCGGATCTGCGAGATCGCCTGGCGGCGGGCATGCAGATCGCCGCGCTTGCCGAGCGTGACGAGCTTTTCCACGATCGGGCGGATTTCCTTGGCCTTCGGCAGGGTCGTGACGATCTGCTCGTGCTCGATCAGCGAAGCTGCCATGTTGGCAAACATCGCCTTGCGGTGGCTGGCGGTTCTATTCAGCTTGCGGCCGGCTTTACCGTGGCGCATGGCTATTCTCCTTTACTTGCAGGCATCCGCCCGCAGTCTAATAGGTTAGTACTGGTCTTCGTAACGCTTGGCGAGGTCTTCGATGTTCTCCGGCGGCCAGGACGGCACTTCCATGCCGAGATGCAGGCCCATGGAAGCGAGAACTTCCTTGATCTCGTTGAGCGACTTGCGACCAAAATTCGGCGTACGGAGCATCTCTGCTTCGGTCTTCTGAATGAGGTCGCCGATATAGACGATGTTGTCGTTCTTCAGGCAGTTGGCCGAACGGACGGAAAGCTCCAGTTCGTCGACCTTCTTGAGAAGCGCGGGGTTGAAGGCGAGTTCGGTGACTGCCTCTTCCTCGGTTTCCTTCTGCGGCTCGTCGAAGTTGACGAAGACCGACAGCTGGTCCTGAAGGATGCGGGCCGCGAAAGCGATCGCATCTTCGCCGGTGACGGAGCCATCGGTTTCGATGGACATCGTCAGCTTGTCGTAGTCGAGAACCTGGCCTTCACGGGTGTTTTCCACCTTGTAGGAGACCTTCTTGACCGGAGAGTACAGGCTGTCGACCGGAATGAGGCCGATCGGCGCATCTTCCGAGCGGTTGCGGTCAGCCGGTACGTAGCCCTTGCCGTTGTTGACGGTGAACTCCATGCGGATTTCCGCGCCCTCGTCGAGGGTGCAGATCACGTGGTTCGGGTTGAGGATCTCGATGTCGCCAACCGTCTGAATGTCACCGGCGGTCACGACGCCCGGACCCTGCTTGCGCACGACCATGCGCTTTGCGTCGTCGCCATCCATCTTGATGGCGATTTCCTTGATGTTGAGCACGATGTCGGTCACGTCTTCCCGGACGCCCGGGATAGAAGAGAACTCATGCAATACGCCGTCGATCTGAACCGCGGTTACGGCAGCACCGCGCAGTGACGACAATAGGACGCGACGAAGCGCGTTGCCGAGCGTCAGGCCAAAGCCGCGCTCAAGCGGCTCCGCGACCAACGTTGCCTTGGTGCGGCCGGAGGAGGCGAACTCCACCTTGTTCGGCTTGATCAATTCCTGCCAATTTTTCTGGATCATGTTTTCTGCCTTCCGTTCGTTGCCACCATCCAATCGTGACAACCGAGCCCCGAAGACCGGGAGGACACCGGAACGTCCTCACCGGAATGTTGAATACAGATGATCAGACGCGGCGCTTCTTGCGCGGACGGCAGCCATTGTGCGGGATCGGGGTCACGTCACGGATCGACGTGATCATGAAACCTGCAGCCTGGAGCGCGCGAAGAGCGGATTCGCGGCCGGAACCAGGACCGCAAACTTCCACTTCCAGCGACTTCATGCCGTGTTCCTGAGCCTTCTTGGCGCAATCTTCAGCGGCGATCTGCGCGGCGAACGGGGTCGACTTGCGCGAACCCTTGAAACCCTTCGCACCGGCGGACGACCAGGCAATAGCATTGCCCTGCGCGTCGGTAATGGTGATCATCGTGTTGTTGAACGACGAATTGACGTGCGCGACGCCAGACGTAATGTTCTTGCGCTCGCGACGGCGAACGCGGGTGGCTTCCTTGGCCATAGGATCCCTTTCTTAGATCTCTGCACCGCCGTAATTCCAGCGGCTCCACCGGGAAAAGGATTGGTCGTCCCCTGCCCTGCATCTTACAATTCGCGACAGCCGGCACACCGGCGTCGCGAGCATTCCGAGAAACCGGTAACGGCACTCGCATTGGTCGGACACTTGCCCTTCCCAAACTGCAAAAGGAGGCCGGCGCGTGCGCCAGCCTCCCGTTTTCCCTTTTCGGGAAATTACTTCTTCTTGCCGGCGATCGCCTTTGCCGGACCCTTGCGGGTGCGGGCATTGGTATGCGTGCGCTGACCGCGCACCGGCAGGCCGCGACGATGGCGCAGACCGCGATAGCAGCCGAGATCCATCAGACGCTTGATGTTCATCGAGGTCTCGCGACGCAGGTCACCCTCGACCTGATAATCACGGTCGATCGTTTCACGGATCTGAAGGACCTCAGCGTCCGTCAGCTGGTGAACGCGACGCTCGGCCGGAATGCCGACCTTTTCGATGATTTCCTGTGCGAATTTCGTGCCGATCCCGTGAATATACGTCAGCGCGATGACGACGCGCTTTGCGGTCGGGATGTTGACGCCAGCGATACGTGCCACGTCTATTCTCCTTGCGTTCCAGTTGCCTACAGGCAATAGGTGCTTCGTTACGCGACCTTAAGAGCCGCTCGTTGATTGAGGTTCGAGACACGTCAAAAACGACCGTACCCGGACTTCATTTCGTTGAAGACCGCGCCGATCGCTTCTCTTGTCGCGAGTTGACGCAGTCTTTGGAGGAATCGGCCGAAAAAGTCAACTCCCCGGCGCTTCCATTTTGGCAAAGGCAATGCCTATACCAGAATCTTCTCGATCTCGGCCGTAACCGTATCCACATCCGCCATGCCGTCCACGGTCTTCAACCGACCGGTTCGGGCGTAGTGTTCCGAAAGCGGAGCGGTCTTTTCCCGATATTCCTGCAGACGCCGCCGGAATGCTTCCGGATTGTCGTCCGAGCGTACGGTGCCGCCGGCCGCGACGGTTTCGGCTACGCGATTCTCCATGCGCCGCACAAGAGCTGCCTCATCGACTTTCAACTCGATGACTGCATCGAGCTTCAGGCCTTTTTCCTCAAGCATCCCGTCGAGCGCTACGGCCTGCGGGACCGTGCGCGGATAGCCGTCGAGAATGAAGCCCCTTACGCAATCCGGCGAATCGATGCGGTCGGAGACGATCTCATTGACGATTTCGTCGGAGACGAGCTGGCCGGCATCCATCACGGCTTTCGCGCGCTTGCCGACCTCGGTCGCCTGAGCTACGGCCGCCCGAAGCATATCCCCCGTGGAAAGCTGCGGAATGCCGTATCTCTCCGTCAGAAGCTTGGCCTGAGTACCCTTGCCAGCGCCCGGCGGTCCCAAAAAAATTAACCTCATCGTCCCCTCTTTCCTCCGCGCAGCTTCGACTTCTTGATCAGCCCCTCATATTGCTGGGCAATGAGGTGACCCTGGATCTGTGCTACCGTATCGAGGGTCACACTGACAACAATCAAAAGCGACGTACCACCAAGGTAGAACGGCACCCCTGTCTGCGAGATGAGTATCTCAGGCAGGATGCAGACAAAGACCAGGTAGATCGCGCCGATGACGGTAATGCGCGTCAACACGTAATCGATGTATTCGGCCGTGCGTTCACCCGGGCGGATGCCCGGAACGAACCCGCCATGCTTCTTCAGATTGTCGGCCGTATCCTTCGGGTTGAAGACGATGGCCGTATAGAAGAAGGCGAAAAATGCGATCATCGCACCGTAAAGGATCATATAGAGCGGCTGACCGTGAGCGAGCGCACCGACGATCGCCGTTGCCCAGTCGGGCATGGTCGCGGTGTTGGCAAAGCCGGCAAGCGTGGCGGGCAGCAGGAGAAGCGACGACGCGAAGATCGCCGGGATCACGCCCGAGGTGTTGAGCTTCAGCGGCAGGTGCGACGTGTCGCCCTGGAACATGCGGTTGCCGACCTGGCGCTTCGGATACTGGATCAGCAGGCGGCGCTGCGCGCGCTCGACGAAGACGATCAAGGCGATCACGCCGACGACCATGACGATAATCGCAAGGATGAGAGGCGTCGACAGAGCACCGGTACGGCCGAGCTCAAGGGTTCCGGCAAGCGCCGAGGGCAAAGCGGCGACGATGCCGGCGAAGATGATCAGCGAAATACCGTTGCCGATACCGCGGGAGGTGATCTGCTCACCGAGCCACATCAGGAACATCGTGCCGCCGAGCAGCGAAATAACGGTGGAAATCCGGAAGAACCAGCCCGGATCGTTGACGAGACCGCTGCCGCTTTCGAGACCGACGGCAATACCGTAGGCCTGCATGGCGCCCAACAGCACCGTGCCGTAGCGGGTGTACTGGTTGATGACCTTGCGGCCCTGCTCGCCCTCTTTCTTCAGCTGCTCGAGCGCCGGAACGACCGACGTCATGAGCTGCACGATGATCGATGCGGAAATGTAGGGCATGATGCCGAGGGCGAAGATCGCCATGCGCTCGACCGCGCCGCCCGAGAACATGTTGAAGAGGCCGAGAATGCCCCCCGACTGCCCCTGAAATGCCTGCGCGAATGCGTCCGGGTTAAGGCCCGGCAACGGAATGTAGGTGCCAAGTCGATAGACCAGAAGCGCACCGAGAGTGAACCAAAGGCGCTTTTTCAGATCTTCCGCCTTGGCGAAAGTCGAAAAATTCAGGTTCGAGGCGAGCTGTTCCGCTGCAGAAGCCATGCAATTCTCCGCGTACCAAGTCTCGGAAACACGGGAAAACCCGGTCGTTCCGGATGGAATCAGTTTTCGTCGTGGAAAACCAGGCGCGAGGCGATTGTCGCTGCAATCGGATGCCTCACCGTGGTTTCCGTTATGTCCCGTCGCGGCAGCCGATTCGCTGCGCTTGGACGTGAGGCTCACATATGGGAGCAAAACCGCCCGGCGTGAAGCACCCCGGGCGGTTCATCAGTCATATTTATTCAGCGGCTGCGGAGAGCAGCTTGACGGAACCGCCAGCCTTCTCGATCTTCTCGATCGCAGGCTTGGAGGCGCCGGCAACTTCAAGCGAAACCTTCGCCTTCAGTTCGCCGTCGGCGAGAACGCGCACACCATCCTTGACGCGGCGGATAACGCCGGCGGCCTTGAGAGCGGCGGCATCCACGGTCTTGGAGGCGTCCAGCTTCTTGGCATCGACTGCGGCCTGAATCCGGCCGAGCGACACGACAACGAACTCCGAAGCGAAGATGTTGTTGAAGCCGCGCTTCGGCAGGCGGCGGTAGATGGGCATCTGACCGCCTTCGAAGCCGTTGATCGCGACGCCCGAACGCGCCTTCTGACCCTTTACACCGCGACCGGCCGTCTTGCCGGAACCGGAGCCGATACCGCGGCCCAGACGCTTGCGGTTCTTGGTCGCGCCTTCGTTGTCCTTGATTTCATTCAGTTTCATATCTCGATCCCCCTCACTTCTCGTCGACGACGCGAACGAGGTGCTGGACGGCCCGGATCATCCCGCGAACGGCCGGAGTGTCTTCCAGCGTGCGTACCCGGTGCATCTTGTTGAGGCCCAGACCGACGAGCGTCTGACGCTGCACGGCCGGACGGCGAATGGGGCTACCGATCTGCTCGACGGTAACCGTCTTCTTGGCAACTTCCTTCTTAGCCATCTGTCAGCTCCCTTATTCTTCGGAAGCAACGCCGGCGGAAACGCGACGGGACTGGAGCGTGGCGTACTTCATGCCGCGCTGTGCCGCGATATCCTTCGGGTGCATCTGGTTCTTGAGCGCGTCGAAGGTAGCGCGAACCATGTTGTAGGGGTTCGACGAGCCGGTCGACTTGGCTACGACGTCGTGAACGCCGAGCGTCTCGAAGACGGCGCGCATCGGGCCACCGGCGATGATACCGGTACCGGGCTTGGCCGAGCGCAGCAGCACCTTGCCGGCGCCATGACGGCCGTGCACGTCGTGGTGCAGAGTGCGGCCACCGCGCAGCGGTACGAAGATCAGGTCGCGCTTGGCGGCTTCCGTTGCCTTACGGATGGCTTCCGGCACTTCGCGTGCCTTGCCATGGCCGAAGCCGACGCGGCCCTTCTGGTCGCCCACGACGACGAGAGCGGCGAAACCGAAACGACGACCGCCCTTCACCACCTTGGCGACGCGGTTGATAGCGACGAGCTTATCGACAAATTCGCTGTCGCGCTCTTCGCGGTTCTGGCGATCTTCGCGAGAACCTCTTCTTTCTTGTGCCATTGTCCTCTTCCTTTTTCTTTTCCGGGTGCAATCGGCAGATTGACGAAAGCCGCCTCGCTTCCTTGGAAATCGAAGCGGCCGGGGATTTGCGAAGCCGGGTTACGCCCGGGCATTGCGGCCCGGGCGACGAACTTTAGAAGTTCAGGCCGCCTTCGCGAGCTGCCTCGGCCAGCGCCTTGATGCGGCCGTGGTAGATGAAGGCGCCACGATCAAAGACAACGTCCTTGATGCCCGCCTTGGAAGCACGTTCTGCCAGGAGCTTGCCGACAGCCGTAGCGGCTTCGGTATCGGCGCCGGTCTTCAGCGAAGACCGCAGATCCGTGTCGAGGGTCGATGCCGAGGCAATCGTCTTGCCGGCAACATCGTCAATGATCTGCGCATAGATGTTCTTCGACGAGCGATGAACCGACAGGCGCGGGCGGCCATTGGCAACCGCCTTGATTTGACGGCGCACGCGGCTGGCGCGACGCACAAGAGTATCTTTCCTGCTAGCCATTTCGCGTGATCCTTACTTCTTCTTGCCTTCTTTGCGGACGATCCGCTCTTCGGCATACTTGACGCCCTTGCCCTTGTAGGGCTCGGGGCCACGGTATTCGCGGATTTCCGCGGCAACCTGGCCGACCTGCTGCTTGTTGATTCCGGAGACGACGATTTCCGTCGGCTTCGGCACAGCGATCGTGATGCCTTCCGGCGTCTGGTAGACGACGTCGTGGCTGAAACCGAGCGCGAGCTGCAGGTTCTTGCCCTGCATGGACGCGCGGTAACCGACGCCGTTGATTTCGAGCTTGCGCTCGTAACCGTCCTTCACGCCCTTGAGGATGTTCTCGATCATCGTGCGGGACATGCCCCACTTTGCGCGAGCATCCTTGCTCTCGTTGAGCGGCTGAACGACAACCGTGTTGTTTTCGAGCTTCACCGAAACTTCGTCATTTGCGACGAAGAACAGTTCGCCCTTCGGGCCCTTTGCCGTTACCTTCTGGCCATCCACGTTAGCCGTGACGCCTGCCGGAACTTGAACGGGCTTCTTACCGATACGAGACATTTTTATACCTGTCTGTTCGCTATGGAGATCCTGCTCGATCTTAGAAGATCGAGCAAAGAACCTCGCCACCAACATTCTGTTCGCGTGCCTGGTGATCGGCCATCACGCCCTTCGGAGTCGAAAGGATGGTGATGCCGAGGCCGTTCGCGACCTGCGGAATGGACTTGACCGAGACATAGACCCGGCGGCCCGGCTTGGAGACGCGCGCGATCTCACGGATCACGGATGCGCCTTCGTAGTACTTCAACTCGATGTTCAGCTCGGCCTTGCCGTTGCCGAATTCGACCTCTGAGTATCCGCGGATGTAGCCTTCAGCCTGAAGGACATCCAGAACGCGTGCGCGAAGCTTGGAAGCCGGCGTCGAAACGCTCGACTTGCGGCGAGCAGCGCCGTTGCGGATACGGGTGAGCATATCGCCCAAAGGATCAGTCATTGCCATGTACCCGTCTCCTTACCAGCTCGACTTGACCACGCCCGGCACCTTGCCGAGATTGCCCAGTTCGCGAAGTGCAATACGCGACATGCGCAGCTTGCGATAATAGGCACGCGGACGGCCGGTGACTTCGCAACGATTGCGGATGCGGGTCTTGGACCCATCGCGGGGCAGTTCGGCCAGCTTGAGGGTGGCCTTGAACCGCTCTTCGATCGGCAAAGACTGGTTCATGATGATTGCCTTCAGGACCGCGCGCTTGGCGGCGTGATTGGCAACCAGTTTGCGGCGGCGCTTGTTCTTTTCAACTGCGCTCGTTTTCGCCATAACAGTTATCCTTCTTTACGCTTGCCGTTACGGATTACTGACGGAACGGGAAGTTGAACTCTTTGAGAAGAGCGCGTGCTTCGTCGTCGTTAGTTGCCGTCGTGCAAACGATGATGTCCATGCCCCACATCTGATCAACCTTGTCGTAGTTGATCTCAGGGAACACAATGTGCTCCTTGATGCCCATGGCAAAGTTGCCACGACCATCGAAGGACTTCGGATTGAGGCCGCGGAAGTCTCGAACACGCGGAAGAGCGATGTTGATGAGACGATCCAGGAACTCATACATCCGAACGCCGCGCAGGGTAACCTTGGCACCAATCGGCATGCCTTCGCGAAGCTTGAAGCCGGCGATGGAGTTGCGAGCGCGGGTGATGACCGGCTTCTGGCCGGCAATCGCAGCGAGGTCGGCAGCAGCAACGGTCGGCTTCTTGGAATCGCCGGTCGCTTCGCCAACACCCATGTTGATGACGATCTTGTCGAGGCGCGGGATCTGCATTTCGTTGGCGTAGGAGAACTGCTCCTGCATCGCCTTGCGGATGCGCTCTACATATTCCTTCTTGAGCCGGGACTCATAAGCGGACTTAGCCATCGATCACATCTCCCGAACGCTTGGCCACGCGGACCTTCTTGTCACCATCGATCTTGAAACCGACGCGGGTCGGCTTGCCGTCCTTCGGATCGGCGATCGCGATGTTCGAAAGGTGGATCGAGGCTTCCTTTGTGATAATGCCGGCTTCCTGGTTCTGAGTCTGGCGCTGGTGACGCTTCACCACGTTGACGCCGCGCACGAGAGCCCTGTCTTCCTTCGGCATGACCTGAATGACTTCGCCGGTACGGCCCTTGTCCTTACCGGTCAGAACGACGACCTTGTCGCCTTTGCGAATCTTTTGCATCTCTGATCGCTCCCTTAGAGTACTTCCGGAGCCAGCGAGATGATCTTCATGTGGTTCTTGGCGCGGAGTTCGCGCGGAACCGGTCCGAAGATACGGGTGCCGATCGGCTCTTTCTTGTTGTCGATGAGAACGGCTGCGTTGGTGTCGAAACGGATGACGCTGCCATCCGCACGGCGGATGTCTTTCGCGGTGCGAACGACAACAGCCTTCATGACATCACCCTTCTTCACGCGGCCGCGCGGAATGGCTTCCTTGATCGAAACGACGATGATGTCGCCGATCGACGCGTATTTACGCTTGGAGCCGCCCAGCACCTTGATGCACATGACACGACGTGCGCCGGAATTATCCGCCACGTCGAGGTTTGTTTGCATCTGAATCATGTCAGGTCGCCTTCTTGTTGTTACCAGGCCGGTTGGGTCGAAACCCCCTCGCCCGGCTTATTGTGCTCATCTCAAAGCAAAAGAACGCTCGAACTCGAGCGTTCCTCGGCTTTAATTGCGTGCTTCATACAGATATTTGCCCGAGACGCAAGGGTCCGGCGGTCAAAACCTGCAGAAATCAAGACTGGGCGGAAACGACCGTCCAGCGCTTGTCCTTGGAAATCGGCGCGCATTCCTCGATGGAAACGAGGTCGCCGACCTTGAACTGGTTGTTCTCGTCGTGAGCCTTGTACTTCTTGGAACGACGAACGGTCTTCTGAAGGATCGGGTGCGCAAAGCGGCGCTCGACCCGGACGACGACGGTCTTGTCGTTCTTGTCGCTGACGACGGTGCCCTGCAGAATGCGTTTCGGCATAGTGTTCTGGTCCTTAGGCCTTGGCTTCTGCCGCCTTCTGGCGGGCAATGGTTTTGATGCGTGCGATGTCCTTGCGGACCTCGTTGATACGCGAAGACTTCTCGAGCTGGCCAGTCGCCTTCTGGAAGCGCAGGTTGAACTGCTCCTTCTTCAGCTTGGCAAGCTCTTCCTTGAGTTGGTCGGCGCTCAGAGCGCGAACATCTGCGGCTTTCATGAGCTTCACTCCTTACTCTGCGATACGCTGCACGAAGCGCGTCTTGACAGAGAGCTTGGCAGCGCCGAGGCGAAGTGCTTCGCGGGCGAGCTCCTCGTTGACACCGTCGATCTCGAACATCATGCGGCCGGGCTTGACCTTGCATGCCCAGTATTCGACCGAACCCTTGCCCTTACCCATGCGGACTTCGGTCGGCTTTGCCGTGACCGGAACGTCGGGGAATACCCGGATCCAGACGCGGCCGGCGCGCTTCATATGACGGGTGATCGCACGGCGGGCCGCTTCGATCTCGCGAGCATTGACGCGGTTGGGCTCCTGGGCCTTCAGACCGAACTCGCCGAAGGCGAGGTCAGAGCCGCCCTTCGCGACGCCCTTGATGCGCCCCTTGAACTGCTTGCGATACTTCGTACGCTTTGGCTGCAACATTTTTTTACTTCTCCGATATTGGCTGCCACGCGCGAATGTTACGCGTTCTCGCGGCGACGCTCTCTGCCGCTACCGCCCTGGTTGTCACTCTCGGTCGCGCGACGCTCGGAAGCCATCGGATCGTGCTCAAGGATTTCGCCCTTGAAGATCCAGACCTTGACACCGCAGATACCGAAAGCGGTTTCCGCTTCGGCCGTGCCGTAATCGATGTCGGCGCGCAGCGTATGCAGCGGAACGCGGCCTTCACGATACCATTCGGTACGGGCGATTTCCGCACCGCCAAGACGGCCGGCGCAGGTGATCTTGATGCCTTCGGCGCCGAGGCGCATCGCCGACTGAACGGCACGCTTCATCGCACGACGGAACGCTACGCGGCGCTCGAGCTGCTGAGCGATCGACTGCGCAACGAGCGTTGCGTCGACTTCCGGCTTGCGCACTTCGACGATGTTGAGGTGCGTTTCCGAATTGGTCATCTCGGAAAGCTTCCTGCGAAGCTTTTCGATGTCGGCGCCCTTCTTGCCGATGATCAGGCCCGGGCGTGCCGAGTGGATCGTCACGCGGCACTTCTTGTGCGGACGCTCGATCACGACCTTGGCGATACCTGCCGACTTCAGCTCTTCCATCAGATAGGCGCGGATCTTCAGGTCTTCGTGAAGAAGCTGGCCGTATTCCGCGTTGTCCGCGAACCAACGGCTATCCCAGGTCCGGTTGATGCCGAGACGGAAACCGATCGGATTAATCTTCTGGCCCATTATGCGGCCTCCCCTTTGGCTTCCACTTCACGAACGACGATCGTCAAGTGCGCGAACGGCTTTTCGACCCGCGATGCACGGCCGCGACCACGGGCGTGGAAGCGCTTCATCACGATCGACTTGCCAACAAAAGCTTCTGCGACGATGAGCGAATCAACGTCGAGATCATGGTTGTTCTCTGCGTTGGCGATCGCAGATTCAAGCGTCTTCTTGACGGTGCCTGCGATGCGCTTGCGCGAGAACTCGAGTTCGGCCAGAGCCCGGTCCACCTTCTTGCCGCGGATCAGCGCGGCAACGAGGTTGAGCTTCTGGGGGCTGACGCGGATCGTGCGCGCAACTGCCTGCGCCTCATTATCCTTCAGCCGGCGTTCGGCTTTTGCCTTGCCCATCGTTACTTCCTCTTCGCTTTCTTGTCCGCGCCATGACCATAATAGGTCCGGGTCGGAGCGAATTCACCGAACTTGTGACCGACCATTTCTTCGGACACCGAGACGGGAACGTGCTTGTTGCCGTTGTAGACGCCGAAGGTCAGACCGACGAACTGCGGAAGGATCGTGGAGCGACGGCTCCACATCTTGATCACTTCGTTGCGGCCGCCTTCGCGGACCTTCTCAGCCTTCTTGAGAAGATAACCGTCAACAAACGGACCTTTCCATACTGAACGAGCCACTTGAGACTTCCTCTCTTACTTCTTGCGCTGGTGACGCGAGCGCATAATGAACTTGTCGGTCGACTTGTTGGAGCGCGTGCGCTTGCCCTTTGTGGGCTTGCCCCATGGCGTGACCGGATGGCGACCACCGGAGGTGCGGCCTTCACCGCCGCCGTGCGGATGGTCAACCGGGTTCATGACGACGCCGCGTACGTGCGGACGCTTGCCGCGCCAACGCGAACGGCCGGCCTTACCATCATTGATGTTGCCGTGATCGGGGTTCGATACAGCACCGATCGATGCGAGGCAAGAGCCGTGTACCAGACGCTGCTCGCCCGAGTTCAGGCGCAGGATCGCCATGCCCTGGTCACGGCCGACGAGCTGAGCGTAGGTTCCGGCGGAGCGGGCGATCTGACCGCCCTTGCCCGGCTTCATCTCCACATTGTGGATGATGGAGCCGACCGGAATGTACTGCAGCGGCATCGCATTGCCGGGCTTGACGTCGACGGCCTTTTCCGAGGCAATCACCTTGTCGCCGACAGCCAGGCGCTGCGGCGCAAGGATATAGGCCTGCTCACCGTCCGCGTAGTTGACCAGCGCGATGAACGCAGTGCGGTTCGGGTCGTATTCCAGACGCTCGACCGTGCCTTCGACGTCGAACTTGCGACGCTTGAAGTCGACCAGACGGTAGGTCCGCTTGTGACCACCGCCCTGGAAACGAACGGTGATGCGGCCCAGGTTGTTGCGACCGCCCTTGGAGGACAGGCCCTCGGTCAGCGCCTTGACCGGCTTGCCCTTGTAGAGGCCGGCCCGGCTGACGATGACCAGTTGACGCTGGCTCGGCGTCGTCGGATTGAAACTTTTCAATGCCATTTTCTTGTTCCCTTTTGGGTTTTTACCCTAATGGGCCTATCCGTTAGAGACCGGTGGAAACGTCGATGGACTGACCGTCGGCGAGCGTTACGATCGCCTTCTTCACGTCCTTCTGCTTTCCGGCGAAGCCGCGGAAGCGCTTCAACTTGCCCTTGCGGACGAGCGTGTTCACGGCCGTGACCTTCACGCCGAACAGCGCTTCGACGGCAGCCTTGATCTCAGGCTTCGAAGCACCCTTGGCGACATTGAAGACGACCTGGTTCTGTTCGGAGACCAGCGTCGACTTTTCAGTGATCGAGGGAGACACGATCACGTCGTAGTGGCGAAGATCCGTCATTTGAACCGCTCCTCCAGAGCTTCCACAGCAGCCTTGGAAAGCACGAGCTTGCCACGGCGCAGAATGTCGTAAACGTTGATGCCCTGAACCGGCAGAACGTCCACATTCGGGATGTTCTGGGCGGCGAGCTTGAAGTTGCCTTCGATCTCGGCTCCGCCGATGATGAGGGCGTTGGTGAGGCCGAGCGAGGCGAATGCGCCGGCGAGCGCCTTCGTCTTTGCTTCGTTGGCGACGAGATCGTCGATGACGATGATGTCCTCGGCCTTCAGCTTGGCAGACAGCGCGTGGCGCAGGCCCAGTGCGCGGATCTTCTTCGGAAGATCGTGCGCATGGCTGCGGACGACCGGCCCGTGAGCCTTGCCGCCGCCACGGAACTGCGGAGCACGAGCCGAATGGTGGCGGGCGCGGCCCGTACCCTTCTGCTTGTACATCTTGGCGCCGGTGCGGGAGACTTCCGCACGGCCCTTGGACTTGTGCGTGCCCTGCTGGCGCTTTGCGAGCTGCCAGCGAACGACGCGGGCAATGATGTCTTCACGAGGCTCGAGACCGAAAATGGCGTCGGAAAGGGAAACCTTTCCCGCGTCCTTGCCCTCGAGGGTTTTGACGGTGAGATCCATTATTCGGCTCCCTTACTTCGATTCTGCGGCGCGCACTGCGGCAGGGCGCGGTGCGCCTTCCGGAGTGCCCGACTTGATGGCGTCACGGACGACGATCCAGGAACCCTTGGAGCCGGGAACTGCACCCTTGACCAGGATCAGACCGCGGTCTTCATCGGTCGATACGACTTCGAGGTTCTGCGTGGTGACGCGCGTCTGGCCCATGTGACCAGCCATGCGCTTGCCCTTCCAGACGCGGCCCGGGTCCTGGTTGGAACCGGTCGAACCATGCGAACGGTGCGAGACGGACACGCCGTGCGTTGCACGCAGGCCGCCGAAGTTGTGGCGCTTGATCGCGCCGGCAAAACCCTTACCGATGGTGGTGCCGGTAACGTCCACGAGCTGCCCGGCGACGAAATGGCCCGCCGTAAGCTCGGCGCCAATGTCGATCAGGTTGTCGGCGCTCACGCGGAACTCGACGAGCTTTGCCTTCGGCTCAACGCTGGCAGCGGCAAAATGGCCGCGCATGGCCTTCGGCGTATTCTTGACCTTCGAACGGCCGGCACCCAGCTGAACTGCGGTATAACCGTTCTTCTCTTCCGTGCGGTGGGACACTACCTGGCAGTTCTCCAGCCGCAATACTGTTACCGGGATATGCTCGCCGGCGTCGTTGTAGACGCGGGTCATTCCCACCTTCTGTGCAATCACACCTGAACGCATCGGTTCACGCCTCTTGTTTAGGGTTCCCGTCCGGCGCTTCACACACCTTCCGGTTTCCTGTTCCTGGAAGCCGTTGGAGAAACTCCACGTACCTTCCTTGTTATTTCGGCTTGCGCCGGGTCTTACAGCTTGATCTCGACGTCTACGCCGGCGGCCAGATCGAGCTTCATCAGCGCGTCCACCGTCTGCGGGGTCGGATCAACGATATCGAGAAGACGCTTGTGCGTGCGCATCTCGAACTGTTCGCGGCTCTTCTTGTCGACGTGGGGCGACCGGTTGACCGTGAATTTCTCAATCCGGGTCGGAAGCGGCACGGGCCCGCGCACACTCGCACCGGTGCGCTTGGCCGTCGACACGATTTCGCGCGTGGAGGCATCGAGGATCCGGTGATCAAACGCCTTGAGGCGGATGCGGATATTCTGGCCGTTCATTCGACTTGTCCTTGCTCGTGTTTTCCGGTGTGCTCACGAAGCACACACTTGAAGTATTCGTTTCGCTTAGCCGCTTCTTTTCAAAAATCGCAGGGACATGGCCGACCATGTCCCTGCCGAAACGGCTCAAGCCGTTTTCTTATTACTCGACGATGGAGGCGACGATGCCTGCGCCGACG
>NZ_JCAXDX010000023.1:0-25312 GCF_059758575.1 Sinorhizobium sp. GQ132
AAGGGACAAAAACATGCAGCAGATCAAAGTGCTACAGCGATCTTGGCGCGCCTGATAAGACGCGCGGCGCCCTAGATCACGATGATCTTAGGTCGGGTTGACTGTGTGTCGTCCCGCTCACACTTTAAAAGTACGCACTTCCGCACGGAAAACCGTTACCCACTTTTCCTGGAGGTGCTCTAGATGGAGACTCCCGCCTCGCGGAGTCCCTCCACCAGCCGGTCCATCAGATGGGGATCTTGGTAGGGTAAAGATCGCCTCAGGTGATCGACGGAAAAGCTCGGGTTGACCTCCAATACTTCCCGCCAGCAGCCTCGGGCTTCTTCGTGGCGCCCGGTACGACCATAGAGGCAGGCGAGATAAAAGCGAGTCATGTCCGACCGCGGCGCAAGCATTAGCCGACGTTTGAAGGCGACCTCGGCCTCGTCAAAACGCCCGAGATTCAACAAAGCTCTCCCCTGGAAGTGCAGCGACAGATCGAATTGCGGGTCCAGCCGGTGGGCTCGTGTGTACAGAGTCAAGGCCTCTTCGTGCCGCCCCTGGAAGTCCCGTATGGTGCCGAGTGCCGTATAGGCGTTGGCGGAATTGGGATCGAGTTCGATCGCCCGCTCTGCAGCGTGTTCCGCCTCGTCCAGACGCCGCATCCAGGAAAGGGCAAGCGCGAGTGTGTAATGACCTTGCGGCTCGGTACCGTCGGTATCGATTGCCTTTTGAGCCAGTTCTAGTGCCTGTGTGAGATTGTCAGGCGTCGCGCCGTTCCACTGATTGATGAAGTCGGTCAAGGCGATGATCGAAAGCGAAGCATGGGCAGCCGCCATTCCTGGATCGATCTCGAGGACGCGGTGCAGCATGCGGCAGGCCTCCATGGACGACACTGCGCTGAACTGCAGGATCGCCTGACGGGAGCGGACGAGCAGGTCATAGGCCTCTGGATCGACCTTGCCGCGGCTCTCGCGCCGCTCCTCCTCGCCAGCCGTCAGCTTGACGCGCAGCGCATTGACGATGGTGCGCGTCACCTCGTCCTGTACGGCGAAGACATCTTCAAGCCCGCGATCGTATCGCTCGGCCCACAAATGGCCGCCGGTGGTGCCGTCGATCATCTGGGCGTTGATGCGGATGCGGTTGGCCGCCCTGCGTACGCTGCCTTCCAGGACATAGCGTACACCGAGTTCCCGGCTCACTTTGCGGATGTCCGGCGTCTTGCCTTTATAGGCGAAAGAGGAATTTCGGGCGATTACGAAAAGGCCGGAAACCTTCGAGAGATCCGTAATGATGTCCTCGGTGATGCCATCGGCGAAATAACCTTGCTCCGGGTCGCCGGACATGTTGTCAAATGGAAGGACGGCTATGGATGGCTTCGCCGGAAGCTGCGGGGGCGGTTCGGCAGCAATCATAGGGGGCTCCCTCATGCGGTCCTGAGGCGACCAGGTCCAAATGTGCACCGGCCGCTCGATGTTCTTGACTTCATGGTAACCGCTGTCGACGAAGTCGATGTCGGTGCGACCATGCACATATTCATGAATTCCATCCGAAATCGCCACGCCGCCGGGGTCGGCAAGCGCCTCGATACGGGCAGCTACATTGACCCCATCGCCGAAAAGATCGCTGTCCTCAACCATGATGTCGCCGAGATTGACACCGACGCGGAGTACAATGGCACGGTCTTCCGGGAGGTCTCTGTTTGCGGCCGCCATGGCCTGCTGAAGTGCTGCAGCGCATTCGACGGCGTTAACCGCGCTGCCGAACTCGACGAGCACGCCGTCTCCAGTTCTCTTGAAGACACGGCCCTGATGAATACCCACGAGCGGCTCCAGCACCTCTTTCCACCGAGCCATAAGCAAGGTGTGGGTGCTCTTTTCGTCCCGCTCCATGAGTCGGCTGTAACCGACCGCGTCAGCGGCCAGAATGGCTGCAAGCCGGCGTCTGATGAATTCCTTGGCCATACGCAATGGCGCCTTCCCAGTGCCCGCAGATCAAAAATACTGCCGTCCTTTTCCCGTCCATTCGGCGGTTCGCGCATTGATGGGCTCTAACCTCAAAACATGCAGAACCACTTCGCCAGAGCGGAGCTCAGCCTTGCTCCAAAAGTGCCCGTGCGAGCTCTTCCCATTCTTCATCGACCGTCAAGGTCGATGGTGCGATACCGCATTGGCGATACCAATATTCCGCGTTCGATTGATCACCTTCCTTGCGATGGAGATAGGCATGCACATGCATGCCCGCCCTATTCTCGTGCTCCTGCGCGCGTTCGTGCGCCTTGTTCCAATCGCCCTTTCCATCCCACCACAGCGCCTGCAGTGCAGGGTTCAAACCAACGGGCGGCTGTGGCTTGGCGAGCGATTTTCTGAAGACCTGCAAATCCAAATCATCCGTCCTCGTGAAATCCGAAACTGCGATAATACGCTCGCCCAGGCCCGAGCGGTAGCATGCATCGGGCAATATTCGGAGTACGCCGACGTTGTCGGAAATGATCAAAACAGGCGGCATACCTTCTACTCGAGCTCATCAAGGAGATCGGATCCGTGACCGCCCTCGTTTGCGCCTTTGGATCTTCGTGCTCGCCCTTCGAGCTCCGCACGATTATCCGGCTTGGGAGCACGCTTAGTGCGCTTCGAGGAGTGCCCCTAAATCTGTTCGAGTCTGCCATCCTGGCGGACGCTCCTGCTGCCTCGCCGCGTCAAGCTCTGCTCCGCCGGTGGGACGGCATCACTGCTCGTGGATGTCGACGTCGCACCCACGCGCGAGGCGGCTCTGTGCTTTACGTGCCCACTCGCACCTCGCGTGCCTTTCGCGAGGTGACGGTGGGAATCAGCAGCGCATCGTTTTGCCGGCCCAATTAGAAATCGGGAAGCAAATTCGAGCTTTTGGCGTCACGCAGTAGGATGCCGAAGCAACCGTCGAGCCCGCGCATTCCGGTCGTGATTAATCCAGCCCAAGCCTCTTGCGCAGTTCCGCATTTTCCGCTCGCAACTTTTCCGCCAGAAGCTTGCGGAGCCTCTGGTTTTCTTCTTCGAGCCGAACCAGATCCGCCAGCTCTTCGCCGGCGAGCAGAGGCTTCTCCGCCTTTTGCTCAATCGGCTTTACGGTCCGCTTCCACTGATAGTAGGTTTGCTCCGAAATGCCGGCGCGCTTAATAGCGTCCTTAAGTGTAACTTTGCCTTCGGTGACTTGCGTCTCTATCAGCTTGAGCTTCTCTTTTCTCTCTTGTTCGCTATACCGCCTCGGTTTAGCGGCCGGCGTCTCTAATACAGCTCGCCTTGGTTCGGCAACCGCCTTCTGGCGCCGTGGCGACCTCTTCTTCTTAGCCGCTGGTGCTTCAACGTCGGCGTTTGCCGCTACAGCCCCAGCAATTGACCCGGTGTTACTCTCGTCAGCCATCAGCAATATCCTCCTTAGTCATCATTTTGTTTTCTGCTGAGTGCACCACAGAGTCAACACAACCATCAAACATCTGCTTTACAGATAGTTGATGTTGGACCCCCGTTCCGCCAGCGGGAACGGCAGGCAACGATTCGATGTGGGCTGACAGTTCCGCCGATCTCACCATGATTGGGGACACAGGCGAACCCGTTGCCAGCCGAGATGCCTGAATGCGTTCCATCCTCGGCGCTGATCAGCATCGGTCGATCGTACACTGCAACCCGTCGCCACCAGATGCCTTCTAGCGAGATATTATTGTTGCGATGATCCTTGCTGACACGGTCGTTCCTTGCTTGCGTGCAAAGTTGGCGCTGAAGTCCTGATGCCGCCATCGGTGCCCGACCGCGCAGTCTCGAATGGGCTAAGGGCTGTCGATGGCCGCCTGAAAACTAGTACGTTACCTCGCCGTAGCGTAGAGCGCGATCAGGAGCTGTGTGCCCAGTGTGGAGAGGTAACGCTGGTTGCGCTTCAGAAAGAGCCACAATCCAGCCAACGCACTTGATCTGCTTCGGCACCCGCCAGAGAAAGTTCGCATGAACAGCCCTCCTCGCTCGCTGCGACTTACCGCTTCGTGGGGACGGCGGCGTCCCGGCCGTTGAACAGCCGTTTGACGCCTCGGGCGAGCTCCTCCAAGTAGAGATAGATCACCGGTGTCACGAAGAGTGTAAGCGGCTGGGAGACGAGCAGGCCGCCGACCACGGCCACGCCGAGGGGCTGGCGCAATTCCGCGCTCGCGCCGCTGCCGAGCGCGATGGGGAGCGTCCCCATCAGGGCGGCCAGCGAGGTCATCAGAATTGGCCGGAACCGCATCCGGCATGCGTGGTGGATCGCCTCACCGGCAGGCATACCGGTGCGCTGCAACGAGAGCGCCACGTCGATCATCATGATAGCATTCTTCTTCACGATGCCGATGAGCATCAGAAGCCCGATGACCGCAATGATCGAAAGGTCGAAGCCGGCAAAGTGGATCGCCACAAGAGCCCCCGAGGCCGCCGCGGGCAGGCCTGAGAGGATTGTCAGCGGATGGATGAAGCTCTCGTAGAGAATGCCGAGAACGATGTAGATGGTGAGGATCGCTCCGAGGATGAGCCCCGCCTGATTGGACATCGCATCCTGGAAGAGCTGTGCCGTGCCGTAGTAGCGCGTCGTCACCTCCGACGGCATGCCGATTGCGGTCTTCAGGCGGCTGATCTCCTCGACGCTGTTGCCGAGGGCTACGCCGGCGGGGAGATTGTAGGAGATGGTGACTGCCGGCAGCTGCCCGAGCTGGTTTACGGTGAGCGGCCCGGGTGTCGTATCGACCCGTGCAAATGCGCCGAGCGGAACCAGCTTGTTGCCCTCGGTTGGCACCTGCAACTCGGTAAGTGCGGCCGGAGACCAGCTCTTCGCCGGATCAAGCTCCATGATCACCTCGTAGCTGTCGCCGGAGGTGTAGATTGTCGAAATCTGTTCCGAGCCGAAACCACCGTAAAGGGTCGAGCGCAGCACGTCCGCCGTGATCCCGAGTACCGCGGCCTTGTCGCGATCGATGGCGAGCCGCGCCTGCGGCGCGTTGTCTGCGAGGTCAGTATTGACGTCGGTGAAGAAGGCACGGTCCTCGTGCATTGCTTCGGTCAGCTTGTCCGCCCATTCTTCCATCGCTGTCTGATCCAGGCTTTGGATGACGAGCTGATATTGGCTAGCGGAGATGCGCGCCCCGACGGAAAGGTTCTGGACTGGCGTGATGTAGCTCCTTGCCGGCAATATCTCCGAGCTCTGAACGCAGTTCGGAAATGATCTTGGGCAAAGCCGGGCGTTCGCTCTTCGGCTTCAATTCAACGAAAAGCCTCCCGGAATTCAGGGCCGACGAGCCGCCGACGCCGGTCGAGCTTGCCACATGCGCGACATAAGGGGAGCGGGCGAATACGTCCTCGACCTTGGCCTGCAATGCCGACATGGCGGCAAAGGAAATATCCGGCCGCGCCTGCGTCGTCACCTGAAGCTGGCCGATATCCTCCTGCGGGAAAAAGCCCCTCGGCGTCGTTCGCACCTGATAGATGGTCAGGCCGATCGTCGCGAAGAAGAAAACCAGGACGGAAGCGATGGCTAATGCAGAGCTTCAGCAAACGGTCGTATCCGCCGAGGAGCGCCTCGAAACCGCCCTCGAGCAGAGCATCCAGACCCCGTCTTTCGTCGTCATACGCAGCCGCCTCGGGCAGGCGCGCCGCGAGCATCGGCGTCAGCGTCAGGGAGACAAATGCGGAAGCGAGGATGGCTATGGTGACGACCACAGCGAACTCGTTGAAGATCCGGCCGATAACGCCGCCCATCAGGAGAATCGGAATGAACACCGCCACCAGCGACAGCGAAATCGCGATGATGGTGAAGCCGATCTCTCGCGAAGCCGAACGGCCTTGCCGTCCGCACTCTTGACGATCAGCTTGGAGAAGGCGGCCGCATTCTCCAGTTGCGTGTCGGCGACGATCGTCATCTGCCGCCCGGTCGACTGCACCGTGCCAAGCGGCGAATCGTCGTTTGCCGCCGCAATGGCAGCCTTGAGTTCGGGAAGCGAGATGCCGCGGGCGGCGAGTGCATTGGGATCGATCTCGATACGGACGGCAAATTGCTGGCTGCCAAAAATCGAGACCTCCGCAACGCCATCGAGGGTCGAAAGCGCCGGCGAGATCACCTGCTCCGCCAAGGCATCGAGTTTTGTGAGCGGCACCGTCTCGCTCTTCAACGCCAAGAGCAGCACCGGCGCATCCGCTGGATTGACTTTGCGAAAGCTCGGCGGCGAGGGCATGTCCTGCGGCAGTACACGCAGCGTTCGAGTAATGGCCGCCTGCACGTCGGCGGCGGCGGCATCGATGTCCCGATCGAGTGCGAACTGAATGGATATTGACGTCGAACCCAGCGCGTTCGTCGTCGATATGCTGTCGATCCCGGAGATCGTGTTGAACTGTTTGATGAGCGGAGTTGCAACGGATGTCGCCATCGTCTCGGGGGATGCGCCGGGCAGGGTTGCCGAGACGTTGATCACCGGAAAATCGGTGCGCGGCAGCGCCGCGACCGGGAGCGCTGTATAGGCAAAGAGGCCTGCCGCCACGAGTGCTAA
The DNA here is from genome assembly GCF_059758575.1 of Sinorhizobium sp. GQ132. Classification (NCBI taxonomy): domain Bacteria; kingdom Pseudomonadati; phylum Pseudomonadota; class Alphaproteobacteria; order Hyphomicrobiales; family Rhizobiaceae; genus Sinorhizobium; species Sinorhizobium sp. GQ132. The sequence continues at coordinate 6,515 of NZ_JCAXDX010000023.1, forward strand.
CGACATCAATAGCGTAGCAACCGGGCGGCGGATGCAAAATTCGGAGATCGGCATAATCGTCTTCCAGGTCAGGAAGCGGCGGGCTTCGCGGATGCAGCCGCATCACTAGTCAGCTTCGCTGCAGGCTCGGCGTTTTCGTTGGTGATGGAGACCTTGTCACCCGCATTGAGCTTCAGCTGACCTTCCGTCACGACCCTGTCGCCGGCGGAAAGGCCGGAGGTGATTGCCGCGCTTTCTCCATTCTCGGCCGCCACGACGACGGGACATACCTCCACCGTGTCGTCTGCTTTGACCCGATAAACGAAGGAGCCATTCTGGCCCGGCTGGACAGCGACGGCTGGAATCACGGCCGCATGTGGGAGAGTGCTCTCAGCGATGTCGATGTCGAGATATTGACCTGGCCAGAGCTTCTGCTTCCCATTGTCGAACCTGGCCCGCATCATGACCGTGCCCGAGGCCGTATCGACCGCCGAATCGATGAAATCGAGTACACCCTGGCCGATCACCTCGTCCGTGCCGCTGACCCGCGCAGTGACGTGAGACGGCGTCCCGGCATCGAGCCGGGCCTTGAACGCTTGCAGGTGTTCCTCCGGCAGATTGAACGCGACCTCGATCGGATCGACGGCCGTAATCGTGACGAGGCTAGCCGGCGAGCCGCTGGTCGACGTGCCTACGAGATCTCCGACCGCCACCTGTACGGCACCGAGGCGACCGCCTATAGGGGCGAGGATGCTGGTCAGGCTGAGTGCGACCTTGTCGGCGTCAACCGTCGCCTGGTCGGCCTTCACTGTCGCATTCGCGGACCGCTGCGTCGAAAGAGCAGTATCATAGGCTTGCTCGGTACCAGTCTTGTCGTCGCGCAGCGTTTTCGCACGCTCTAGCTCGACGTCGGCATCCGAAAGCAAAGCTGAATCTCTTGCAAGAATCGCTTCGTCACGGCTGAGCTCGGCCCGCAGGGCTCGGTCATCGAGTGAGAACAGGAGATCGCCGGCTTTCACCGACTGCCCGTCCTTCACATGAATGGCCGTGATCTGGCTTGATACACGTGCACTGATTGCAACGGTTTCGGGCGCCTGTACATTGGCGAAAGTGCTGATGACGATCGGAAAGGTTTCCGTCGTGGCCTCGGCAATCTCGACGGCCGTTGTGGCCCCAGGGGAGCCGCTGGCCGCCTTGCCCGCGTCGTCGTTCGTCCCGCCTGAAGGGTCGATGCTTGCATCGGCAGGGATGTGGGATAGCGCGAATACGGGCAAGTTGGCCACGAGTGGCGAAACGACAATTCCCACCAGTATGCAGGCGAAAGCGACTATGGCCATGACAATCCGGTTAGACATTGCATGCACTCCGCTTTCCCGGGAGCTAGACATGAGGGGACTGGACCCGCAGAGCGAGCGGGTGGTGCAGCCCGCCTGCTGGTTGCTGCGGCTCCAGGAGTCCCGTTCAAGCCAACACAACTGGCTTGAAATCGGCTCGTCCTGGTGGAGGCGACCGGGCAGCCTATTTTGGCGCGTCCTCAGATCCCTCCGGCCCCATTCAGTGGCTCAACCACGATATCGTGGCGCGCCGAGTTGATGCTTCCCACCTGCAAAGGAGTCTCCCGCGCGGTTGATCGCGCAAGGGGCTAAGGACTCTCAGCTTGAGTTGGCCTGACAGCCTCCCAATCTAGGCTGGAAGCTGGCTTGTCTCAAGGGCCAGAAGGATACGAAGGTCCGGCAGGAAAGCGCCCAATTGCGATTGTTTTCCGGCAGTCTGATTCTGCAGAAATGTTGCAGGCGGTAGAGACGGGAGCGGTCCGGAACTTTCTGTTCAAGCGCTGCGCGCAGACCTGCTTACCCTTTCGCCAAGTACATCATTACGGATTGCGTCTGCTGGCTGTAATCACAGGATGACATCAGCACCTCGGGCGCAGCCAATCTCCCAGTACCTGGTGACTCCACATTCAGCGGAGATCCTCTGGAAGCGCTTATCCCCACTGGGACAGCTTTGTCCCTTCGTAGTCGGGTGAAACCGGTTCCTGTTGCTGATCAAATTGTAAGCAGATGCTGATTGGCGCGACGGCCGAACGCCATTTGAAACGGCAGGATCGACGCAAATGGGGTGAAAGACGAGTGGAGTTCATGTTGGCACAAGCCTTGCTTACCCGTCTTGTATGCAAGATTTGTCTCCATCAAAGAACGCTCAGACCAGCATTGACGAGGCCGTCGTCTCCGGCATCCTGTCCGCGCGCATACGTCCGGGTACGCGCCTGAGCGAGAACGAGGTCGCCAGCCTCTTCAATGTCTCACGTACGCGGGTTCGCGAGGCGATGATGCGGCTCGAGCAGCGCGGTATCGTCAAGGTCAGCGCGCGGCGAGGTTGGTTCGTTGTAGAGCCCTCGGCCGAAGAGGCGATCGGGGTTTACGCGGCACGTCGGGTCATCGAGGCGGGGCTACTGCGCGGCATGGACGCGCTTACCGACAGCGGCCGCGAAAAGCTTCTCGCGCATCTCGTGGAGGAGAAAGAGGCGATCGCGGCCGGCGACCGCCAGCGCCTCACCTGCCTGATGGGCGACTTCCACATCTGCATAGCCGAACTCTCCGGCAACGCTATTCTAGTCGAGATTCTGCGCGACCTGACCGCACGCACGATCCTGATCTCCTTGCTCTACCAGTCCGAGTTTCATGCGGTGCAATCGCATCTCGGCCATTGCCGAATTGTGGCGGCGATGGAGGAGAGGGATTTCGTAAAAGCGGCAGCACTTTCAGTCGAGCATCTCGACGAGGTGGAGACAGGGCTTGACCTCACGCGACGCCCCGATCCGTTGGCCGACCTCAGGTACTCGCTTTCGCTTCCACCGCAGAGCGAGGCCGCGAATACACCCCGAAAAGCAAAACAGCAGACCAACAGAGGAGAATGAACCAATGATTTCCAGAAGACTTTTCGTCGCTATGACGGTAATAGCCACCGCGATCGGTTTTGGTAGCATCGCCCATGCCGATGCGCTCAGCGACATCACCACACGTGGCACATTGCGCGTCGCCGTGCCTCAGGATTTCCCGCCCTTTGGCAGCGTCGGTACCGACATGGCGCCGGTCGGCTACGACATCGACATGGCAAGTCTGATCGCTGAGAAACTCGGCGTGAAGGTGGAGCTTGTGCCGGTTACCAGTGCCAACCGCATTCCCTACCTGCAGACGAATAAGGTCGATCTGGTGATTTCGAGCCTCGGCAAAAATCCCGACCGTGAAAAGGTGATCGATTTCTCAATTGCCTATGCGCCTTTTTATAATGGCGTCTTCGCGCCAGCCGAATTCGCTGCCACGAAGCCGGAAGAGCTGGCCGAAAAGACCATCGGCGTCACCCGCGGCGCCGTCGAAGACCTGGAACTGACTGAGGTTGCGCCAGGCGACACCGTTATCAAGCGCTACGAAGATAACAATGGCACCATCTCCGCCTTCCTCTCCGGTCAAGTCGAGGCGGTTGCTACGGGAAACGTGGTTGCCGCCGCGATCCTCGCAAGGAACCCGCCGAAGCGGCCGGAACTCAAGTTCCTTATCAAGAACTCGCCCTGCTATATCGGCTTGAGCAAGGAACAGCCGGCGCTGCTCGAAAGGGTCAACGGCATCATCGCCGCTGCCAAGACCGACGGCAGCCTGAATGCCATTGCCCAGAAATGGCTCGGCGCGGATCTACCCAAGGATCTCTGATCGATCGCCCTGGACGCCACTACGCGAGAGTGGTGGCGTCAGCCTCTCATGACAGGAGTGCGCCTTGAATTACCACTTCGAGTTCGGCTGGCTGTTCGAATACTACCCGCAGATCCTCAAGGGGATCGCGATCACTCTTCAATTGATCGCGGTCGGCGGCGTGGCGGGAATCCTGCTCGGCATCGTCTGCGCCTGGGCCAGGGCGCTCGGGCCGACCTGGGCGAAGCCGTTTGTCGCCGCCTATGTCGAGCTAATCCGGAACACCCCGTTCCTGATCCAGCTCTTCTTCATCTTTTTCGGCCTGCCGTCGCTGGGCTTCCAGCTTAGCGAGCTGGAAGCGGCCAATCTCGCCATGGTCGTCAATCTCGGCGCGTACAGCTGCGAAATCATTCGCGCAGGTATCCAGGCGACGCCAAAGGGTCAATTCGAGGCGGGTGCGAGCCTTGCGATGACCCCGTTCGAGACTTTTCGCCACGTGGTGCTGGTACCTTCGCTTCAGCGCATCTGGCCGGCGCTATCTTCGCAGGTCGTGATCGTTATGCTCGGATCTGCTGTGGTTTCCCAGATCGCGGCGGAAGACCTGACCTTTGCAGCGAACTTCATCCAATCGCGAACCTTCCGGGCCTTCGAGGCCTACATGGTCTCGACCGTCGTCTATCTCATGCTCGCGATCCTGCTTCGCCAGGTGTTGACGATGGTCGGTGGCTACCTTTTTCCAAGGAGCGCGGTGCGATGATCGAGTTCACCCTCTGGGATATTCTGCGCAACCTGCTGCTCGCCACCCGCTGGACGATCGTGCTTTCGCTTGCGTCCTTCTTCGGCGGTAGCATTGTCGGGTTGGTTCTACTGTTCTTGCGTATTGGTCGGCACAAGTTGCTGCGGGCGCTCTCGAAATACTACATTGAGCTCTTCCAGGGTACACCGCTCCTGATGCAGCTCTTCATCGCCTTCTTCGGCCTTGGTCTCTTCGGTGTCGACGTGCCGGCTTGGCTTGCGGCGGGACTGGCGCTGATCCTCTGGAGCGCCGCTTTTCTCGGCGAGATTTGGCGCGGCTGCGTCGAGGCAATCCCCAAGGGACAGTGGGAGGCCTCCGCAAGCCTCGGCATGGGATGGCTGCAGCAGATGCGTCACGTCATCCTGCCGCAGGCCTTACGGATCGCCGTACCGCCGACCGTCGGTTTTTCGGTACAGGTGATCAAGGGTACGGCGCTGACCTCGATTATCGGCTTCGTCGAACTGTCTAAGGCCGGCACCGTCGTCACCAACGCCACTTTCCAACCCTTCACCGTCTACGGCCTCGTCGCCCTCATTTATTTCGCGCTGTGCTGGCCTCTTTCGAAGAGCAGCCAAATCCTCGAAAGGAAGCTCCATGTCGCTCATCGAGATCACTAACGTCAGAAAGAGCTACGGTAGCAACGAGGTCCTGAAGGGTATCAATCTCGACGTCGAGCCTGGCGAGGTGATCGCCATCATCGGCAAGAGCGGCTCGGGCAAGTCGACACTCCTGCGCTGCATCAACGGCCTGGAAACGATCAGCGAGGGATCGATCGCGGTTGCCGGAGCGCAGTTGATGGAGGACGAGGCGCATCTGAAGGCGCTCAGGCTGAAGGTCGGTATGATTTTTCAGCAGTTCAATCTGTTTCCGCACCTGACGGTCGGCGGCAACGTCATGCTGTCACAGACGGTCGTCAGGAAGACGCCGAGGGCCGAGGCAGAAGTCGTGGCCCGCAAGATGTTGCAGCGCGTCGGCCTTGTCGAGAAGTTCGACGCCTACCCGGACGAGCTCTCCGGCGGGCAGCAGCAGCGCGTGGCCATCGCTCGCGCCTTGGCGATGCAGCCGATCGCGCTCCTCTGCGACGAGATCACCTCGGCGCTCGACCCAGAACTGGTGGCGGAGGTGCTGGAAGTGGTGCGCGAGCTTGCCACCGAGGGGATGACGCTCCTGATGGTGACGCACGAGATGAAGTTCGCTCGCGATGTCTGTTCGCGGGTCGTCTTCATGCACCAGGGCCGCGTCCACGAGATAGGCAGGCCGGAAGAAGTTTTTACCGGTCCGCGGACGCCAGAGCTCCGACAATTCCTCGGACTGTGTTGATGGCGACTTGAACGGTGACGGCTGTCCCGGCAGGTGCAAGCGCCTTGAGTGACACGACGGCCGGCGATAAACTGGTCCCGTGCGCTATGGCGCGAATCGGCGAGATGACGTGCTGGTGATCAGCGACGGGTGCTGCCGCCCAACCGCGACGTTCGGCAGAGCGGGCGGCCTGGTTGGACAACATGTTCCTGTCGCCGGACGCTTTCGATTGGCCGTTGAACGTGACCGTCGTGCAGAGTAGCCATAAACCCGTCTATCGGATGCGGCCCCTGACGGTCGGGCCGAGATACGATTGCCCACGTTAAATGAAGCCGTGAGCGAACACTGAGAACGCTCCAATAAAGACTCTCAGTCGGACGGAGCATGTGTGGCGCCGAGAACGTGCTTTTGTCCGCCGACCGAGTCGGCACAGTCGAAGACCTGCACGGGAGGGGGCCGCAGCCCGACAAGGCGCGAACGGGTCGCATTGCCGCTCGTTCCGGAGATCAAGTGTGTACCGAGCGCCTTTTTGTCTCCGAGGGGCACTCGCCGTAAGTCGCCTTGTACACTGCGGAAAACCGGCCGAAATGAAAGAAGCCCCACTTGAGGCATATCTCTTTCACGGATTGTCTGTTCAACGGATCCAGGAGATCCATCCGGGCGGCACGCATGCGCTGTTTTCGCAGATAAGCCGCCGGCGTGGTTTCCAGAAACGCGCGAAAGCCTTTTTCGAGGGCCCGAACTGAAACGCGAGCGGATGCAGCGACCTCAGTTATCGTGATCGGCCCGCCGATGTTAGCTTGCATAAACTCGACAGCCCTACGGACATGTCGTGGTGCAATCAAGCGGGTCGGCCTTTCGAGAAGATGTGAGAACCGGTGCGGGACCGTTCGCACGAAAAGATCGGCAAGGGCCTGGGTCAGATGCGACATGGCGATAGGTGAACGAAGCAGTGGGCCGTTGTGTTTTAGACCAGTTGTGATTGTTTGGACCAGCCCGCCGATAACCCTGCCTGCAGGGCGCTCCAGATCGACGACGGGCGACAATTCCAGCCCGTTGTTTAGTGGTACTTCTAGGATAGCGGTTGCGGTCCGCGCTAAAACTGCCCAGTCGAGACGCAGGACATGGGACAGGTGGGGTTCGCCTCTAACGGAAAAGCCCTCCGACTCGTGATTGTTCACCAGCAACAATTGACCGGGTGGGCCTTCGACTGTGCGGTGACGAAGCGATACATCGAGGGCGCCGTGTAGCGGAACGAGGATCGAAAGCCATTCCGGTGTTTCGGGCACAGCCTTGACAGTCCAACCCTGATGATATTGGCCACTGATGAGCGTCATTGTGCCATCGCTCCAGAAGTCGGATTTCCACCGAAATCCCCGAGCCGAACCGACCGGCGATGCGTCAAATGGGCCGAAGTGGCTGGCAAAGATCGCGATCATCTCGTCGAAATTAGAGCCGTGAAGGCGAGGAACCGACTCGGAGAAGATGTTCTGCGGCATACTGGCGAGCATTGTTCCAGATGGAATCAAGTTTGGAATAGCTTACTGGTAACACCGGCTGGCCGGATACCCAAGCAATGTTCAAATACGGACAAGCTGTTACGACGCCGCCATTTTCAAAACCTGCGGTCTCGGAGTATTTTCCCCGCTTACCCGTCTCATGCGCGAACACAGCGAGCCTGCAAGAGAGGTTCGGTCACGTGCCGCTGCCGACTGCTGAAACCGCAGTGTGCCCGTGTTCCGCCGCCAGCAACTGAGCATAAAGCGCTTCAATATAATTGGTTAGCATCAAAATCTGGTCTCGCTGATTTTCCAGCGCCACTTTCGTCTGCTCGTCAATAGAGGGTGTCAGTTTTGTGCCCCTGTCGATCAATGAAAGTGCTTGGAACGGGAGGAGTGTGGTCATCAATGCTTATCCTTTGTCGCAATCTCGAACTTTGGGGTTGGGCCTAGGCCGGAGACAGCGAGAATCCCGCTAAGAGGGCTTTTCGCTGTCTTCAAGCGCTTCAAGTCTTGTGCTCGACTCTGAGGATGCAGACGACGCAGCGTTCGAGCGGTTCGATGCCATGGCAGGAGCTGGCATCGTCGGAAGCTCGGAGATTCGGCAAGGCTGAATCTAACCGGCATGGATCTACAGAATGTCCGGTACCTGATCGTCGCCGAGATGGAAGGCGATAAATTCGAATGATGTTTCCCGAATAAAACGCCTCCCGCCTCAGGCTGTGTATCAGAATTCCTCCCATTCAGCCGCAGCTGCCGTGGCCGCCCGACTGCCGAAAGCGCCGGCCAGCTTTTGACCGAGGGCGCGAGCCGGGGAAGCAACCGGTTTTGTGGCCTCTCCCGCCGCACGGATCGGCGCTGTAGCTTCACCAGCGAGCTTGAAACGGGCAATCAGCCGGGCGAGATTCGAAGCCTCTTCAGCCAATCGGTTGGTCGCCGCGGTGGATTCTTCCACCATTGCCGCATTCTGCTGCGTCACTTGGTCCATATGGTTGACCGCCGTGCTGACCTCCGAGAGACCGGTAGACTGCTCCTTGGCGGCCGTCGCAATCGAATGTACATGCTCGTTTATCTTGACTACGTGGCTCTCGATCAGACCAAGGGCTTCACCGGTCGCGGTCACCAGCTTAACACCAGAGGTGACCTCCTCGCCCGAGCGGGAGATCAGCGACTTGATATCCTTGGCCGCGCCCGCCGAACGCTGAGCCAGTTCGCGGACCTCTTGCGCGACAACGGCAAACCCTTTGCCGGCATCGCCAGCACGTGCCGCTTCCACGCCGGCATTGAGTGCCAGGAGGTTGGTCTGGAAAGCGATCTCATCAATGACGTTAAGGATCTGACCTATCTCGCCGGACGCCTGCTCGATCCGTCCCATGGCCGAAACCGCATCCTTGACGACAGTGCTCGACCGTTCGGTGCTGCGCCGCGCCTCATCCACCATATGGCTGGCTTCGGTCGCCCGCTCTGTCGAATTCTTGACGGCGACGGTGATCTCTTCCAGCGCCGAAGAGGTTTCCTCAAGAGAGGCCGCCTGCTGTTCCGTCCGCCTCGACAGGTCACCGGAGGCAATCCGCATCTCGCTTGCGCCGCCGTTGATCGTGTCGATCGCCGCACGCACCTCACCGAGGACAGAGCGCAGGTTCGCCATCGTACCGTTGACGTTCTGCTGCAGCTCGCCGAAGGCACCCTGGAACTCGCCGCGCATCGTCTCCGTCAGATCGCCGTCCGCCAGCGCCGATACGACGCGCCGGGTCTCGGCGATGCCGCGATCGACTGACGTCACCAGTTCATTTACCTGGGCAGCGAAGCGGTTGAGGTCGGCGTTGCCGTAGTCCTTGGTAATGCGCCGGGTGAAGTCGCCGGCAACGGCTGCCGCGACCACCTCACCGATGTTCGACTGCAGATCGGCACTCTTTGCCTGCAGCGCCGCTTCTTGTGCATTCATTTCCCGCACCTTGATGCCGTTCTGCTTGAACACCTCGACGGCGCGGGCCATCTCGCCGATCTCGTCGGGACGTTCGGTGAAGGGAACATCCATCTCCAGATTGCCGTCGGCAAGAACGCTCATGCCGTCCGTCAGCCGGCTAATCGGACGGGCGATCGCCTGGGTGCCGAAGATCGCCGACCCGATCAAAAGCAACACCATGACCAAGCCCATACCGTTGGTAACACTGCTGGAGAACGCTTGTATCTCGCGGCGCTCCTCGATCGCCCTGGCCGCGGTGTCCTTCGCGACATCAAGCCCTTCGTCCAGCGTCGTCGTCATCGCTTCTGCCGATGCATCCAGCGACGAGCGAAGTTCCTTTGCTTTTGCCTCCAGACCAGGATCGGCTGAGGTGGCAGCCAATTTGGCTTCGATCACTTTCGCCAGTTCGTCGGCTGTGCTGAAATAGGCGTCCACGTGCCCATTGATCGTCTGCACCCGATCCTTGTTGGCCTGCACCTCCATCAACGCCGTCGCCTCGTTCAAGTACTTCTCTACGGAGGCGTGCCGTTCCTTCAGATAAGCAGTCGCTTTGGAAACATCGGCTGCCGCCTCCGCAAGACGGAGATCGCGCGTACCGATCTGCATGCCTCTTACGGAGGCCTTGGCGTCCGCTAGGCTGCGGGAAATATCAGATTGGATACGACCACGTGTAATGGCGTTGCTGACCTCCTTTTCGATTAACCAGCCGGTGACGGTGATGATGATCATGACCACAATGCCCGCTCCGGACATAAGCGCGAGTTTGGTGCTGATGCGTGAGAATATCGATAAATTTTGCACGGTTGCTCTCCTGCAGGGACTTTCACAGGAAGTCGTCATGGCTTCGGATCTTGAAAATCGGGACGATCATCTGGCGAGAGTCATTCCGCCTGAGACGACGAGCTAACTGTTGGCGCCATTGGCCCTGCAACAAGTCAGCTCCTGTTCTAAATTAGAAACTGCAAGCGTTAACAATTTATGCGCGAGTAACCGTGATGGATGAACTGATGCTTGAAATGGACAAGTTTGCGCAAATCGGCTACGAACCTGGAACAGGTGCGGGGTTTTTTGCATCGCAGAATACGTTGCGCTGTTTGCTGTACCTCATGGCCTATCGACATGCGCTAGCGCGACGGGTCCGGCCGCTCTGATCTTGATAACGTACAGGCTGTTATACGGCCGATGCGGCGATGTGAGTTGGTGGACCGAAGGGACACCCCCAGCGGAGCATGCGCTGGCAGATGACTTGGATGCGCGGATCGCGTAAAGTGCTGCGTCTGTCCGGAGACCAATGTCATGATCAGGTCGAGCATACTGGTCGCTAGTCTTAGTCTAGGCCTCGCTCCACTCTGCACCTCCACGGCGTCCGCCATGGACGAGACGGTTGCAGTCGATTCCCACACACTTACTGACGAGGACTTCCTCCGGGGCATTGTGACAGCCGGTGCACCAGTTGCGTTAACTGGCAGACTGAGCGGCCCTGAAGGCACGGAACAGCGACCGGTCGTCATCTTGTTGCACGGCACCGATGGACCGGGAAGCGGTGCTGTTTGGGCATGGGAGCGGTTTCTGAACGGCATCGGTGTCGCGACGCTGAGCCTCGATAGCTACACGGCGCGGGGGCTCACGCAAGCGTCGACTGACCAATCCCTGTTCGGTCAGTTCACGCAAATCTATGATGCTTACAGGGCGGCCGATACGCTGGCGGATCACCCCAGGGTCGACGCATCGCGGGTTGCACTGATGGGCTTTTCCCGTGGCGGCAATGCGGCGCTGTACTCCGCTATGACGCGGTTCCAGAAATCGTTCGGCCCGACCAAGGCTCGCATCGTGGCGCATTTGCCATTCTATCCGGCATGCAATTTCCAGCTTATCGGTGAACTGAAGGTAGCCGACGCGGCAATCCGTGAATTTCACGGCACCGATGATGACTGGACCCTCGCTGCGACTTGTCGCGGCTACATCGCACGCTTAGCAGCCGCAGGCCACGACGCAACGATGACGGAGTACAAAGGCGCGCTGCATGCGTTCGACAGCCCACGCAACCCAGCGCGTTTCAGTGATTCCGACAACCAGACCTCGCGAGGCTGCATGCGGAAGGAAGAGGACGGAAGGCTTCTCAATGCCGCGACCGGACTTCCTTTCAGTTATTCCGATGCCTGTGTCGAATTTGGTCCTAGCTCACAATACAACGATGCGGCGGCAATGGCAGCGCAGGCGGCCGTTAAGGCATTCCTGAACGACGTCTTCGAAAGAAAGTAGGGCGCAGCACTGGCGCCATTATGACGCAGAACAACTGCTCGCCAATGGCATTCCCGAGCGGGCCGAGGAGACTTGCCGAAGAAAAGCGACAATGCGGTGTTTGCTTGAGGCAAGGGGATTTTCGTCGATCGACATAAAGACTCTGTGCTGACGTGCGGGGTACGCAAGACTTCCCCACTCCATCCTTCGTGCCGGTTGCGGTACAGGATCCACGTACACTCCAATGATGCTCCCCCGGTCATAGTTGCACTAGCTCGCATGGTCGGGGTGGCTTGCTCATGCGATGGAGCAGGTGGAAAGTGGGCACATGATCCGCCCCGCGCACGTTACACAAGCGAATTACGCCGCCTGAACGTCCTCGGCTGTCGCTTACACTTCACGTAGGATGGGAGACTATCATGGGGCCGGTAACGCTTGTACTGGCTGAAAGGAGCGCTTGGAGCTAGAGATTCAGGACTCGTTGAGGCGATGTATGTTCCGTTCCGTCATATATGTCAGCAACTGGTCGGAACAGCATCCAGCAGTAAGCGTCAGAAAATGGCGTTGCGAGTTACCATTGCCAGCCGAAATGCCTGAACGCGTTACGCCGCCCTCGGAGTGATCGGCCTCGGTCGATCATACACCGCAACTCGCAGCTTGGACATCGTCACGCCGTGCCGTCGGCGATCTCCTGCGCTTCGGCTTTGATCGGCTTGTATTTGAACGTGGCGCAGATCACGCCGTGGTCGTTGGTGCCCGCTTCCTTGTGGTCGTCGGAATTGAGGTGGTCGTTGTTGACCGTCATGCCATCGAACATCCACACCCGTCGCCGGGAGTTGTCGTAGAATTCCTCGCTGACCAGAATGTGGTCGAGCGACTCCATGATGTCCTGATGGACATGGGTGTAGTAGACGTCGCGTGTGCTGCGGTATTCCTGCAGGGTCTGAGCGGTGTAAAGGCTGACATCGCCGCCGCCAAGGGAATCTCCGACCAGATAGCGCGGCTGCTCGGTCAGAATGTTGGCGGTGTTGCTGTGCTGGCCATCATTGATATCGCCGAGTACTATGACCGGCGTGCGGTTCCCTTTCATCTGCTCGGTCAGCATGAAACGCAACGCCGCGGCCTCGGCCGTTCGGCGGATCGTGGAGATCGCCGCACCGATGCTGGTCGCGTGCTTTTTGTAGATTGCTTCATCGGCCTCGAACCAGTCTTCCTGAAAGACCTTGGTTGGTCCTTTCGATTTGAAATGGCAGACATAGACGTGGATGGGTTCGTGATCCTCACGCGGCCGTACCGAAAAATGCAGCACCGGGCGCGAGAAGCTCGGAATGGAAACGCTGATCGCCGGCGTTTGAGGATCGTCGCCGGAACTCTTCAGAGTGAACTTTTCCGGAAAGCGTTCGATCCATTCAGGCTCGCCGATCACCAGCCCCTTGCGCACAATGGCGGCGCAGACGATCCGTTTGCCGTTGGCACTCTCCGGGACGATCAAATCGTACTCGCCACCTAACCCGGACTCGGTGAGCGCGCGTTCGATAGACGCCGAGTGCCACAACTCCTGAAATCCGAAGATGTCCGGATGCAGCAGGCGGATCGTGCGGCTGGTCCAGTCGATTTTGCGTTCATACTCCTCCTGCGACCAGCCGGTTTTGTCGGTGTAGATGGATGATCCCGGCTCGTTGAGATTGTAGAGATTGAACGTACCGATGCTCATACGTTTGAGTTTCACAAGTTCCCTCCTTTGCGGTGTGTTGTTCAAGTTCCTGCCGCTCAACTTATCAGAGCTTGGGGACGGCTGAATGACGAACCCAAATGCGGCGGAGGTCGAGAATTGATGCGGCCGCGTCCCGGACGCGCGAAACAGAGGCTTATCAGAGCCCGGATTCCGGCCATGATGCCGAAGGCCCGCTTGTTACCGTGCCGCGGTTCGGCGCTTGGCGTGTCAGTGATCTCGAGGGCAAAGCGGTCTATGGAGCCCATGGCGAGAACATCGTTCAATCAGGACGTCCTCGTCAGTCAGGACGGTAGCCTCAATGTCGTGATTATCGGCTTGGGCGCCATCGCGAAAGTCCTGGCGAGTTAGCCCGTCAATGTTCAGATGACTGGCTCGCCAGCCTAGACCACCATCCACGTTTAAGCTCAACTGCGGCGCGGGGCCGGATACCGACGTACACGATCCCGGCTTGCCAGCATCGTCCATTCACGCCATGCTCGGGTCCGACGACCCGATCATCTGGCGGATATCGGATAGTCGGAAATCCACACCGGAACTGGAGCTAAGCCGTGAACAACATAAGAGATCGTCGAGAAGGCTTCGAAAAAAAGTTTGCGATGGACGAGGAAACGAAATTCAAGGCCATGGCCCGTCGCAATAAATTGTTCGGCCTGTGGGCCGCCGAAAAGCTCGGCAAAGCCGGGACGGATGCGGACGCCTATGCGAAGGAGGTGGTGCAGGCCGACTTCGAAGAGGCGGGAGACAATGATGTGTTCCGGAAGGTGCGCACCGATTTCGATGCGGCCGGCGTAGCCCTATCAGATAGTCAGATTCGCAGCACCATGGATGAACTGCTGTTGGCTGCAGCCGAGCAGATCAAAAACAACTGAGCACCGCTTACACGACAGAAATTGCCCCTTGGCACGAAAAGCAGCGCTCAAGTTATGGGACTTTCCGACAGCATTCAACGCCCGAGCAAAATCGCCCCGGACGCAACAATGAGGCAGGCGAGAATGCGCCGGACGGTGAGGGTTTCGCCAAGAAACAGCCAGCCGATCAGAACCGCGAAGACAACGCTTGTTTCCCGTAGCGCCATGATCGGGCCGGCCGCCCCCAGGGCGAAGGCGGCGACCACGACGCCATAGGCGATCATCGCGACTAATCCACCGGCGAGTGCCTTCCATGTTTCAGGCGCGCGAAAATCAACTATGAGCCGCCGACGCAGGGCAAGAAACGCGGCCGGAAGAAACGCCCCATAGAGCACGAGCACCCAGGCCGTGTAAGTCCCGCTTTGCCCGGTTTCACGGACTCCTATAGAATCGACGGTCGCATATGCGGCGATAATCGCGCCGGTCGCCAGTGCGAGCAGGATGGACGAGAAAGAAGCTCGCTCTTTCCCGAGCGCCAGACTCATTATGCCTGCGGCAACAAGGACGACGCCGGCAATCTGGTAGGAGTTGAGCTTCTCGCCGGTGATGACAAACCGCTGAGCGTCACCAGAAGCGGCACGGTTCCGCGCATGATCGGATAGACCTGCCCTAACTCGCCGTAACGATAAGCGGCGGCTGGGAAGAGGCTGTATCCAACCTGTTAGGGCGGCCGAGAGAACGATATAGAGCCACGCTCCCGACGTCGGCAGAGGGTAGATGAACAGGAACGGGAGCGCGAAGACTGTACTGGCGAAGCTCATCACGGTCACAGTCCAGAGCCGATCGCCCCCGTTGCGCAGGAAGGCGTTCCATGTGGCGTGCAGGATCGCGGCGAACAGGGCCAGACCGATGACGACCGCGCTCAATGAAGCACTCCCGCCGATGCCAGAACATCGGTCGCTGTCCTTCGGGCGCTGGCGATCGCCGTCTTGCCTTGCCCAATATGGGCAAGCACCGTTGCGCCTTCGATCAGCATGAACAAGGTCGTTCCGATGTGCGTGGCCCGATCCCTCGGCAGGGATTCCGCCAAAATGTCCTGGAGCCTCTGGTGCAGTTCTTGCTTTTGCCGTGCAACCGCCTCGAACACGGCGTGTCCCGGCTCCCCGAACTCGGCAAGGGCGTGCTGGAATAGGCAGCCGTGAAAATCCGGGCTATGGAACCAGCGTTCATGCCAGTCGAAAATCGCGGCGATTTTCTCGCCCGGCGTCATTACCGATCCGGCGAACTGATCAAGCTGTCGTTTGAAGCGTTTCGCCCGCCAGTCCAGAACCTCTACAATCAGCCCATCCTTGCTGGGGAAGTGCCGATACATGGTCATTTTGGCGACTTCGGCCGCGGCAATGATCTTGTCGATACCGGTGGCGTGGAAGCCGTCGCGTTCGAAAAGGCGGTAGGCGGTTTCAATGATGTGCTGGCGCTTTTCGGCAGCGTCGGCGCGTAGTGCCATGAAGCAGCCCTATATAAATGATACAGACCTGTTTCACATATATAGAAGTTGCAGCACTTGGTCAACGGCGACCACAAAACGCGATGTCGCCTAATCCTGATTTTTAGGGACGCTTAGCCGCTACATCGAGCAGCAAGAAGGCGGTCACGACCATTAATCCTGCCGCTGTGAGCCATAATCATGTGTAGAGCGGCGAGAACCCTTCAATTAGTAAGGTGAGCACCGGCAAGTCCGAACTCCATGTCATCACCAGAGCTGCCGGCAGGATGAAATAGAAACGGTGGGCGACCGACCTTGCCGAGATCAAAGAGGGCGCGCGTGATGTCGTAGACCTGCCAGCCCAATGAGACACCCATGATCTGCGCAGAGAAGGTGCCGAGAAAACGAGCCACCCAGTAGAGACGAAAACCGGCAGAGCGAAATGCGCCTGTGCTAGGCAAGGTACGCTCCGACATGAATCCCGAAATTCGATCTGGGTTGCTCTGACCGGGACTGAAGCCGTCTATCGCGAAGATGGAAGCCATTTCTTGATCTGCTGATCCGTGAGGTTGGCACCACACAACATAGTCGCTACACGGCCGCCTTTCAGGGCCGGTGCCTGCGCAAGAATTGCTGCGAGCCCCGCTGCGCCGGCGGGCTCGACGGGACGCTTCCACGTTTCATGAGCGAACCGCATTGCGTCCAGAAGCTGATCGTCATCGACGAGAACGACGTTATCGATCGTGTCCTTCAGCCAGCCGACCGCCGAGGGCACGGGAATTCGAACGGCGATTCCATCGGCAATCGTGTGCGCCTCCGGTGTAGTAATCACTTCATTCGCGTTCCAGGAAAGCGCCATGCAGGGCGCGCCTTTCGCCGCAACTGCGACGACCTTTGTTCGTGGCGATCGCGATTTGAACCAGCATCCTATTCCGGCTGCCAGGGCACCGTTGCCAAGCGGGACGAAGACAGCGTCGATATCGCCGATCTCCTCGGTTAGTTCCGCCGCGATCGTTCCCGCCCCTTCCGCGATGGCAGCGTTCGCTCCGTCCTCGACGAACTGCAACTGCCGTTCGTCCGCGTAAATTTTGGCCGCTTCCTTCGCTGCGTCGAAATCTTCGCCGGCTAGAATGACGTCCGCCCCGAACCTGCGCATGGCCTCGATCTTCAGCGGATTGGCGTACAGACTGGCAAACACCACCAGAGACCGCCCATGCCGCGCGGCATTATAGGCAAGTCCCTGACCGAAGTTGCCGGCCGAAGCCGTGACCAGAGCGTTTCCGTCGTCAGCGGCACCAGCGAGAAAATATCCCGTCCCGCGCCCCTTGAAGCTGCGTATGGGGTTGTCTGTTTCGTCCTTGGCAAACAGCGACAGCGCGAGCCTACCGGAGTGCAAGATATTGGTGTTCAGGAAGACCGGATTGATCTTCTTGCGGGCATTGTCGATGTTAGCGTCGGAAGGAGGTGTTTGCTTTGTCATGGCGAGGATGTTATGCGTCTTTCACGCGGATAAACCGCACTAAATCGGAATCTCTGTTGGATTTTACGTGTACACTCTTGGGTATGCGCCGTGGACGATATCGATCGAACCATTCTTTGGATGCTGCAGGAAAATGCCGACATTCCCGGCAAAGTCATTGCCGACGCAGTCAATCTTTCGACATCGGCCGTCGAGCGCCGGATCAGCAAACTCAAGCAGGACGGGACCATCGAAAAAATCGTGGCGGTGGTTAGCCCGAAGGCCGTCGAGCGCACTCTGTCGGTTCTGGTCGAGCTTGAGATCCAGAACGAACACCGCCATACGCTGGAGCAATTCCAGCGATGGCTGGACCGGGCGCCTGAAGTTCAGTCATGCTGGTATGTGACCGGCGATATGGACTATGTCCTGCTTGTCGCTGTCCGCGACCTTGAAGAATACAATGCCTTCATCGAGCGGCTCATGAGTGAGCAACAGGCGCTCGTGCGGAAATACAAGAGCCTGATCGCACTCAAAACGGTCAAGCATGGCTTGGGACTATCCGTCCTCGAATAGGCATGGGCTCCGACATCTAGCTTTGACGGGTTTCGCCCAAATCCCGAAAAGAGCGGGATCATTCTTCGGTTTCCCCGGCAATGAGTGTTCCATCGTAAAACAACAGATGAACGAAGGCAGTTGACGGCAGAAGCCCCCTGCGCGAGCTTTTCGATGTCTGGAGGCTCGATGTGCCATCCTTCGCAACGTCAGAAGCCGGGATTTCTGTCAGGGCACGTTTTGAACACTCCGGCCAGCCAGCCGACGCTCAACCTGCCGCACGATGGTGCCGATCACATTCACGAGGATGCGCGCTGCGGTCAGTGCCGACACACCGTCAAGGTCGGCAGGAGGATAGAGTTCGACCAGATCGAACCCTACGATCCTGGCCCGTCTGCCGAGGCCCGCGATCAGGTCGATGACCTGTATATACGTCAGGCCGCCCGGCGCACGGGCCGCTACGCCGGGCATAATGGCGAGATCGAGGCCATCGCAATCAAGGGTGACGACAACCCGCGCACCCTCCGGAACATGTCGGAGAGCGCCCTCGATGCCATGGATGTGGACCTCGCGTGCGGTTACGAAGCGGCTGCCATAGCGCTGGGCCGCTTCAATTTCAGTAAGGCGCGCGCTTCCGACGCTGCGAAGACCAACCTGCACGGTGCCGGCCACATGCTGCATTTCGCTCGCCCGTCCCATCGGGCTGGAATACCCAAATCGCGCAGACCAGATGCCGAGAACGAAAAAGCAAAGCGCAGCCGCGCGGAACGGCAGGAGGGGTGTCGTAGAAGATGAACAAAGTACCGAACATTGGGCCGGCGACGACACCGAGATTGAGCGCGAAATTGTTCAAGACAAAAACACGGTGACGGTTTCATCGGGCTGGCGGCCGAACACACCATACAGCGATGACTCGTACGCCGCTGTCCCCAAGCCGGTTAGAAAGGTGGCAGAAACAGCGCCTGATGCGCCAGCGGCCGTGCTGAACAGGAGGAAGCCTGCTGCGCGAGCGATGAGGCCGAGCACCATGAGGTTCCGGAAGCCAAACCGGTCGACGAGTGGGCCTGTAATGATGGGCAAGGCGCGGCCGAGCGCAAGGTGAATCGTGAAGACGGTTCCAATTACTGCTGCCGCAAGCCTGAGATGATCGGCCATATGCACTGCCATGAGCGGCATCGCAGTGAAGGTTGAAAGACTCATCAAGAACTGAAGCGATAGCAGCAGGCGAACGTGTGGCAATCAAGTCTTCGTT
>NZ_JCAXDX010000024.1:0-24706 GCF_059758575.1 Sinorhizobium sp. GQ132
ACTAAGCTTGAGCCGGAGCTACCGGCATCTACGCCCCCAACCCCTTCTTCAGGTGGCCTCGAACCGCTCAAGCATCTTCTTGAGCTGCAGGTTTTGTCTCTGAAGTTGTTCGGCCAACAGCCGCTTAAGCCGCTTGTTTTCAGCATCAAGGGCGGCCACTTCGTCGAACGAGATCGGATCCGCGGCAGTCTTGGGATCCTCGAGTGCGGCCATTGAGCTATGCGTAGTCGCGTCGGTGGGGCGCCGGCCGACGCGCTTTCGAGGTGTGCGTTTTGACGTTGTTGTCGGCTGCGATGTCTGCTGACTGTCCTGCACTTGCGCAACAGCTTCGGTAGCCGGGCAATCGAACTCATGCTGCTTCGCGATTTCAATTTCCCTACCGTCGGCCGACGCTGGCGCTGCTTGGTCAGAAATGTCATCGCCTGCGGGTTCGTTCGCGAAATTCGCAGTCACGGGAGCAGTTAGAGCCGCGTCATCTGCTTCAAGAGTCCCCGGTGCTTCATCTGACTTGAAAAGATGCGGGACCTTGTCTTCTACTTCGCGGGCCACTGCCTTAAGGTCAGTGTCCCCCCAGATGGAATTTGTCCGAGTTTTTGACTGTCGCCGCCCCGACTTGAACTCGACAACGAAACTCCGCTGTGGCGTTTTCATATACTCTCTCGATCCCTGAGTCCGTAAAAAGAACAACGCCGATCGGCGCTACTGTTGGCGGACAAATACAGCTCTTCCCGGCACACTTCAACTGCCCGGCACCCGAAGCGGCGCCGCGTCCTTCGCGTCGCCAACTTCGCAGCTTACTTGCGTGCCACTAGCCGTCCTAGGGGCCTATTCGCGGCTATGCCCGGTCTATCGAGAAATTATTGCCGGCGTACCGCAGGGCCGGATGGCCGCTGAAGAACCAACGCCTGCAATTTTAAGTCAATCCAGCTCAAGTCTTTTGCGCAGTTCGGCGTTTTCCGCCCGCAGCTTCTCCGCCAGTAGCTTGCGGAGCCTTTGGTTCTCCTCTTCGAGTTGGACAAGGTCTGCCAACTCATCGCCGGCCGGCACGGGCCTGGTGCCTTTAATACCCTTAGTGTCGTTTTGCTTGACGGTCTTCGCAGCGCCTTTCCAATGGTAGTAGGTTTGCTCCGATATGCCGGCGCTCTTGATAGCGTCTTTGAGGGTACTGTTGCCTTGGACTTGCGTCTCAATCAGCTTGAGCTTCTCGCTCTTCTCCTGTTCGCTATACCTTCTGGGTTTCGCGGCCAACGCCTTTGATGAAGCTTGCACTGGTTCGGCAGCCGTCTTTGGACGCCGTACCGACCTCTGCTTCTTGGTCGTCGGTGCTTTCACTTCTGCGTTCGCCGCTTCAGTTGCAGCAATCGGTCCCGTGTTACTTTCGTCAGCCATCAACAATTTCCTCCTGTGGTCATTGCCTGTTTTCTGCCGAGAGCACCGCAGAGTCAACTCAAGCAAAAGAGTCTGCTTTACGGATGGTTGATATTAGGCTTATGCCTGCAGTGTGCCGATCAACGGGGAGTAAAGGCTACGAGCTGTCGTCTCAATGACGTGACTCGGAGCGTCGCTACGCTCACGAAACATCGAAGCGCTCGAGCATCTTCTTGAGCTGAACGTTCTGCAGACGAAGCTTTTGAGCGAGCTGGTTCCTCAGCATTTTGATTTCTGCATCGAGTGTTGCCACTTCATCAAAGAACAGATCCCGTGAAGACGGGAGTTGCACGTTTGAATGATCCGTTGCGGTGACAGGGGTCTGTGCAGCCACCTGCGCGTTGGCTTTCTCCCCACGTTCTCGTCGTTTAATCCGTGCTTTCGTTTGCGACTTTGTGCTTGCCGCGTTTTTTCGCACCAACGAAGGCTGTTCGCCAACCGTGTTGTCAGGTTCACGACGCGCCGCTGCGTGAGCTTGTGCATCATCGACCGGTGGTCTTATTACCTGCGCAACACTGTCACCACCTTTCGCCTTATCGGATGCACTCGACTCTTGATCAACTAGCTTCGAACTGGGTAGAAGTGCGGACGCATGCTCCACTTCGCTCTCGAGGGCCTTGGGATCGGTGTCATTGCCAGTCGAACTGTCCTGCGCTTTCGCCGACGCTCGACGCGACGTCAGTCGGGCAATGAATTTCCATGGTGATTTCATAGTGATCCAACCTTGAGCACGCCGGACGGTGATCCTGCTGCCGCTGTCCCTTCCTCATACCTTTCGAGACTGCACCGCCATCGCGGTAACGAGCCTGCGCAAACTGCTTGCCGTGGCATGCTCGTCAATGCCCTCCGGATCACCCCTTGTATCGATCAACGCCATCAGCCTTTTTAGGGGTGGGACGGCCTCTTCCCACTGATAGATCTCCGACATGCTGGAGAACGCCTCGCAAAAGGGACGATCGAAGCGGGCATTGTGGGCGATTACGACGTCGGCGGGATCGATCAATGCTCCAAGCAAGCCGACATCAATCATCTGCCCGGCAACCATCTCATCGGAAATTTCTGTGAGGCGGGTGATTTCAGGCGGGATCGGGACAGTCGGCTTCTGCAGGCCGCCGCGCAGCACGCGATCGCTGCCGCGCTCCTCCAGGAACTGGGCCATGCTCTCGTCATCGAGGCGCCTCTGATGCCGCAGTTTCAGGGGCGGTGGCAGCTTCACAAAAATATCATCGCCTGGCTCACACGGCGAGGGAAACATATCGAGCTGAGATGCCATCGGCCTCCAGTTTCCTTCGGCTTTGGCGCACCAACGGGTGCGGATCATGCGTCAGGATAGAAATTGAGCGAGACGCTGGCAATGCGAAGGAGGGGGCAAAATAGGAAATTCAAGCCAAACTCCCCGGAAATCTGTCGAAAAGGGAACAACCTCCCCAGCATCACCTTCCTTCCGGCCGAAATACCTGCCCGTTGAGCGAACCGGCCGTAGGAAAAACCAAAGAGGCGGCAAGATTGGTCGCAGTGACGTTGAACCGAACCAACCTCACGACACGAAGCCTCTGCGATTTCGGCGCTACGCTTTCGCGCGCCAAGAAGGGCAACGCGGATGGCACACAGGCAGCTGGTAGTCGCCGACATTTTCCGCGCGATGCCATCTGAAGGCAGATCCTCCCTCGAGGAAGCACGTTAAGCCTCCATTAGCGTAGCAGCATGTACGTTCACGACGCAGCGCGCAGCGCGGGCATGATGCCTCCTGCTTCCCGGCCGACGGACCGAGGAATTTTTTGACAATCCCCGCAGGTATCATCCCATGCACAGGAATAAACTCTCGGAAAACCGCCAGACACAGCTATTGGTGCTGCTCGTCGCTGCTGTATTTATCTTGGTCGCAGCCGCACTCGCCGGATTAATTGCGGGCTCCATCGCTACCCTCACGGCGACGGCCGATGACATCGATGACCAAAGAGCCCTGCAAGCAACTTCGGGAGCGGTGCAGGCGCTTCGCAAGCAGATGGCGGCGACCTTGCGCGACAACGCGTACTGGGACGATGCCTATGCCGAGGTGAACGCCGACACACGCGCCGACTGGATTATCGAGAATTGGGCGTCGACCTCCGCCGACTACCCTCTTTATGACACCGTTATCGTTGTCGATAGCGAGAATCTGCCGGTTGTCGCGTACCGTAAAGGCGTTCCTATGGGCGTCATGCCGGGCGAGTTTATTGACGATTTCCGGACATTGCTCGACGCGGCGAGACGGGTGAGAATGTCCGACGAAGTTCCTGTGCATTTCGCACGCTCCTCCGCCGGAACCGAACTAATCGGCGCGGCCGCGATCCAACCGTTCGAACGCGATGAGTCGCTCGTTCCGGGAGATTTCTATGTGCTCGTGTTCGCAAAGCTGATTACCCCGGCCGTCGTGGCCGAGGTGTCCAACAGTTTCGCAATTGCGGACCTGCGTCTTGAGTTGAAGCCTGCTGCGGGACGATTGGCCGTTGCCCTGAAAGGTGTGTCGTCCGACGATGTCGCCTATTTCACTTGGCCTTCGATGGCCCCAGGCACAAAAAGCTACGAGAAAGTCGACGGCGACCTACGAACCGCAGGCGCGATTTTAGTCCTGTTTCTCTGTTCCATCGGATTCGCGGGTGGCATAACGATTCGCAATCTGCGCAAAAGCGAACTCGCTTCGCGCCGACGCGCCCTGCATGATCCTCTGACGGGCCTCTTGAACCGCGCAGGTCTGCTCGAGAAGTTTGCTGCTGTTTCCGACCCCCTAAGACTGAACGGGAAGCAGGTGAAGCTCCATTTCATCGATCTGGACGGATTCAAGGCGGTCAACGACGTCTGGGGGCACGCGGTTGGAGACGCCCTCATTGTCGCTGTTGCCCACCGGCTGCGCGACACCTTGTCGAAGGACGCATTTGCTGCTCGCCTGGGCGGCGACGAATTCGCGGTGGTGACAATTAACGAACTTGGTGCTGAGCTCGCCCCAAGCTTCGGCGGGCGGCTTCAAGAAGCCTTGGCGAGCGTATTCGAGATTGACGGACGGTCGATCGAGATTGGCTGTAGCATTGGCGTGGCGGTGTCTGCGCTCGGCTCGGTGCAGATCGCCGAACTCATGCGCCGCGCCGACATCGCACTTTACCGTGCGAAAGACCTCGGCCGCGGCATGACTATCGACTTCGACAACAGCTTTGACGATGACGCCCTCCAACAGGCGGAACTAGAAAGCGAGTTGCGCACCACGCTGTTGAAGGGTGGTGTATCGGTTCTATTCCAACCACTAATCGATGCTCGCTCCGGCGCGGTGACCGGCGTGGAGGCGCTAGCGCGCTGGCGTAGGGAGGACGGAACCGCCATCGGTCCCAACGTGTTCATCCAGATTGCTGAGCGCGCCGGCATGATTGATTTGCTCGGCCTGCAGGTACTGACGACGGCGCTGAACGCCGCCGCGGCGTGGCCGGCGTTGAGTCTCGGAGTTAACATTTCTCCGCTGCAGCTCAAAAACCCGCGATTCGTCGAGCAGGTCACAGCCGCAATTAGAGATGCGGGTTTTGACCCCCACCGGCTGACAATCGAGGTGACGGAGGGTGTGCTAATTTCCAATCCAGAACAGGCCCGTCGCGCAATCGACGGGTTGAAGAAGATCGGCATCAAAGTTGCATTGGACGATTTCGGTGCTGGATATGCCAGCATCGGATCGCTTCGGCGTTTTGGGTTCGACCGTATGAAAGTGGATCGCTCGCTGGTGGCGGCGCTGAAGGTCGATCAAAATGCCGGAGCCGTCCTTCAGGCAACTGTGGCCCTCGCCAATGCGCTGCAGATCCCTGTCACGGCCGAGGGTATCGAGACGGAACAGCAGGCAACGGCCGTGCGCCTGTCGGGTTGCGACCAACTTCAGGGATACCTCTTCAGTAGACCCGTGAGTGCCGATGAAGTTACGGCAATCTATTGCGCAGCCGCGGCGAGCTGTGGCGCGAGTCACAGCAGTCGCTGACCTGTTACGTTCAATCCCGGTCGGCATGCGCCTTTGGCGGGGGTCGCAGCGTGATTGTCTGCCGGGCTGCAAAGGCGCCCTGCACATATGGACCCTCAATCATTCGTGCTCCTCGGCCGGGAATCGCCGCCTGATAGGAGTGTGCAACGAAGCGTTTTCGCCGAGTGCTCCGACTGCTGGGCGTTGGTGCATTACGAAAGTGCGGTCATGAAGCCGTGCATGCGTCAGAGGAGCTAAGAGACTGGTTACGCGAACGAAGAGCAGCATCTGTAAGCGTTGTCCGCGAAGGCCACTATGTCGGCTCGTTCGACAATGTTGTCAAACGAGCCGTTTTGCATAACGACGCGGTAGCTGCGAGAAATCAGTACTCGTTTCACCAGCTTTAACTGCAGCGTTGCCGTTAAAGGCCTACGCCACCATGGCTGTCATGCGACCAGCCGCGGACGCCACGGGTCGGGATTGCTCGTTGACTGCTGTCGGGGCGGTACGGTGGGCACCGGCCCCTGTACCGACGTCGAACTGCCCTAAAAGTTCGAATAGTTTCTCTGCTTCTCGCGCGAGGCTGCAAGCTGCCGCTGAAGTCTCCTCGACCATAGCGGCATTTTGCTGTGTGCCCTGATCTATCGTGTTGACGGCGGTATTGATTTCCTTGAGACCAGTTGCCTGCTCCTTGGAAGCTACGACGATGGCCTCTACATTGCCGTCAACCTGCATAACCTGGGTCACCATCTCCTGCAGGGCCTTTCCAGTATTGCCCACCAACGCGACGCCGCTCTTCACGTGCTCATTGGATGCGTTGATCAATTCCTTGATCTCTTTTGCAGCCTTGGCGGAACGCTGGGCCAGTTCCCGAACTTCCTGTGCAACAACTGCAAAGCCCTTGCCGGCTTCTCCGGCACGCGCTGCTTCGACACCGGCGTTGAGCGCCAAAAGGTTGGTCTGGAAAGCGATCTCGTCAATCACGCCGATGATGTTGGCAATCTCACTGGCTGACTTTTCGATCTTGCCCATGGCTTCAACCGCCTGGCCGACGACATTGCCCGAGTGCTCTGCATTCTCCTTCGTCCTGCGGACCAGTTTTCCGGCCTCCTGAGCACGGTGGCTTGAGTCGCTGACGGTTGTAGTGATTTCTTCGAGAGCGGCCGCCGTCTCTTCTACCGATGCGGCCTGTTGCTCGGTGCGCTTCGACAGATCATTCGAGGCAGACTGTATCTGTTGGGAGGCGGAAGCGATTGCGCCGGCGTTCTCGGAAATTGTCTGCAAAGTCGAGCGGAGCTTAGAGGAAGCCCCGTTGAAGTCTACCCGCAACTTGTCGAGAGCTGGTAGGAACGGCACTGCGATCGACTGCGTCAGATCCCCCTCGGCCAGGGCGTTCAGTGCGCCAGCCAGTTGGTCGACATTGCCCACCCGGGCCGTGATGTCGGTCGCAAATTTCACGACTTTGAAAATGTTGCCGTTCATGTCGAAGATTGGATTATAGGTTGCTTGGATGAACACCCTCTTGCCACCCTTTCCAAGCCGCATGAACTCATCCGAAACGAACTCACCACCGGCCAGCTTGTCCCAGAACTGGCTATACGTTTTGGTGTTGGTGTAGCTCGGCTCGCAGAAAATGGAATGGTGCTTGCCCTGAATTTCAGATAGCTGATATCCCATGGTCGTCAGGAAGTTTTCGTTCGCGGTTAGGATGTCGCCTTTAGGTGTGAATTCTATGACAGCCTGAGAACGGGAAATTGCGTTGAGCTTGCCACTGTCTTCGGCAGCCCTCCGCTTCTGGGCCGTGATGTCGGTGGCGAACTTAACAACCTTGTAGGGCTTACCTCCCCTAAAGATTGGATTGTAGGATGCTTCAATCCAAATCTCAGTGCCGTCCTTTGAAATGCGCTTATATTGGCGCCGATCGTACTCACCACATGCGAGCCTCGCCCAAAAATTTCTGTAGTCAGCCGTCGCAGCCTCGGTCGGATCGACGAACATTCGATGATGCTTGTCGACGATTTCCCCCAACTGGTAGCCGAGCGCACGGCAGAAGTTCTCGTTCGCGGTTATAATCGTGCCGTCGAGCTTGAATTCGATGATTGCCTGAGACTTGCTCATTGCGTCGAGAATCGCCTTCGCGTCAGCGCCGGCACCAAATGCAAACATGTGCTCCTCCAAATCGGTGCATCTACGGACGAAAGGTCCATGCCATGGATCACAGCATGCAACTTCCTGATGGGAGAATCCTAGGATGCATATATTTAGGATATGTGAATATTCTAAACAACGCATACGAAATGAGCGCACTCCTGCGGGTGTAACTGCCGCCATAGGTGACGACCAAGACGGATGAGCGCGAAGTGCTGGAATATGTGCCTTCGCATCGTCGCCCGAAGATGAGCTCCCGGGCCGGCGGCTGGGCGTCGGCTTCGTTTTCGACAAGGACATCGGCTGCCGCAGCTGAATACGGTTTGGCTCCGCGCCCCGCGCGCAGACGCCTGCTCGACGAGTTCGGGATAGAGATCGGCGGAGGACTCGGGCCGCTCGCGGGGCGCATCTGGCGAATCGGACTTATGGGTGAGACTTGTCGGATCGAGAATGTCGACCGTGTGGTCCGGGCGATCGCGGCAGTTCGGCCGTAGGGAATACCGGGTCACCACGCCGGCACTGTCGTTGACGCAATCGGGGTTCACCGGGTGCGTGGGCGGCGGCGATAGCGTGTGTGAGCTGTCAGAATTGAATGCCAGCGTCTGAGCGGTTGCTGACTTAGTAATGCGTACGGACCATCTGCTCCGCCGGCAATGCCGACATGATCATCAAGATCTTCTCCGTGGCGGCGGTCGTATTTCTCCCGCCGACGCTCGTTCGCGATCGGCTTGATGATTCTTTCGGCCGTTATGCCGTTCCTGTATTTCAAGAGGCGCGGCTGGCTCTGAAGAAGCCCGAGATGGGCGTCGGCGGACTGGCCTTACATGCGAGTAGGCATAGCTCCTAGTCGGAGCTACGCCCGCCTTGGCTCACGCCAGATCGAGGCAACCACCGCCTCTCCAAGGTGCTTGGCAACGCTGCAGGGAGTAATCTTGCATGTTGCAGCCGCCATCGCGGTAGGTCAGGATCGTGAGCCAAACTCGCAGATGATGTCAGGCGCTCCGGTCATCTTTTGGAGGAAACGGCGGCGCGACCTGCCCTTCTTCGCTGCGCGGCCTCCGTGCCTTGTGGCCATGGAGGCTTGTCCGTCGTGAGATAATCCGCGGGGTGCATGGCATCCCTGCCCCGATTTGTCGGCGGCTCTGCTTTCCATTGGAATTTGCACCGCCTGTAAGGCCTCAGAAAAATGGGCATGCGAATTAACCTGAGAATCCCATTGTGCGACGCAGCATTCGTCCCCACATCAACAGTTCAGGCCCAATTGGCGGCCGAGGAGACGGCATTGCTCAACAAGCCCCCACAAAATCACCGCTTGGTCGAAATCGCCGGGTTTGGCTCAAATCCTGGAACATTGAAGGCGTGGCTGTTTCTGCCGTCGATCATGGCCCCCGACGCCCCGCTTGTGGTCGCGCTGCATGGCTGCACACAGACGGCAGAGGGCTATGCAACTGGATCCGGCTGGTCTCAACTCGCAGAGCGACGCGGATTTGCGGTGCTCTATCCCGAGCAGCAGCGATCGAACAATGCCAACCACTGCTTCAACTGGTTCGAGCCAGGCGACATCAGGCGGGATGCGGGAGAGGCGTTGTCCATCCGGCAGATGATCGGCCATCTCGTCCAGTCGCAAGGCATCGATCCCAAGCGCATCTTTGTCACAGGCCTGTCAGCAGGCGGCGCAATGGCGAACGTCATGCTGTCGACCTATCCCGACATATTTGCGGGCGGCGCAATCATCAGCGGGCTGCCTTATGGTGTGGCAGGCACGGTCGCTGAGGCGTTCGAGCGAATGCAAGGCCGCAATCCGCCGTCTGTCTCCAGGCTTCAGTCCGCACTCAAGAGCGCATCGAACCACAAAGGGCTCTGGCCTTCGATTTCGATCTGGCACGGGACGCATGACCAGACGGTCCGACCCGGGAACGCAGACCAGATCGTCAAGCAATGGTCCGGCGTTCACGGCCTCGCCACGGAGCCAACTCGGAGCGAGTTGATACACGGCCATACCCGCAAAGTTTGGCTCGACGCGAAAGGCAGGCAGGTCGTCGAGGCCTACTCCGTCAAAGGCATGGCCCACGGCGTTCCTCTGGCGACGAGCAGCGATATACCGATCGGGAGAGCCGGTCCGCACATGCTTGAGACTGGGATTTCCTCGCCTGTGCGTATCGCCCATTCATGGGGTCTGGCCACGGTGGCAGATGTAGAGGAGGCTGAGGCAGCCGGCAGTCTCGTCCGCCGAGAAGAACCCAATTCGGCGTCATCCACGATAAAGAAGGCATTGCACTACGCAAGGTCGCGACCGAACGCCGCTGGGACCGCTTCGGACGGCAGGATCGCCAAGGTCATAAACGATGCGCTTCGGGCCGCGGGTCTGATGCGGTAAGAAGATAGCCGCAAGGAGCATGATGGACTTGTTGCGAACACAATCTGCCCCTATATGTCTGCCCATCGGCCTTGCTGGCGAGCGTCTGAGGATGTTCCCGGGGCCGCAAGTCGCTTGAGACTTTGACCACGGATGTACTGGCACTGGAATTGAAGCGATGTGAGGAAGGTCGGGTTTGCCCGGCCTTTTTTGTTGCCTGGCGAGCAGGCACAACATCACTTCCGAATTGCGGATCCGCGGCAGGAGGAAATCGGTATTGCGGGTAATTCCTGCTCGGCAGCCCAAAGCGGTGACGTCCGGCGCTGTTTCCTCATGTCCGCGACATGATGCGTGACGACTCTTCCAGGGCCAAAATATTCAAGGAACCCGCGGTACAGCCATTTGAACCATCCCGCCGCCGGCAGCGCCAATATCGGTCGGTCTTCAAGCACTCGGTAAACCTGACGTCCAAAGAGCTGTGCGTCCATTCCGAGCGAGGTTCTTGTGCCCGTCATTAGGTGAGCGCAAACTGTTCTCCACCCACCGGTTTCGGGAGATCAGATGATGACCTACAAAACCCTTCTCCTTGTGGTTGGTGTCAACCAGTTCGAAGGTGATCTTCGGGCAGCTGCGGATCTTTGCTCTGCGCACCATGTGCACCTCACAGTTATGCCCGCGGCAATGGCAACGCTGCCTCCGATCAGAGACTTTGCGGCTGTTTCATGGGATTACGACAGGACCAGTCACGTAGAGGAACTCGGCCAGGCGATCGAGCGAGCTCGGGAAACTCTTAACAACACCGGCATTTCTTTCGATGTCCTCGGAAGATACGCAGATTCGATGCGGATAGAACACGATCTCGGAGAATGTGCTCGATATTCCGACATCACTTTAATCGGTCCAAGCCTGAGAGCGGATAAACGTCTGCGGCGCCTCATGATAGAAGGTGCCCTCTTCCATTCGGCGCGCCCGATCCTCCTTGCGCCCGATCTCCGATCAGCAAACTTGAAACCGAGCAAGATTCTTCTGGCGTGGAACTCCAGCGTCGAAGCCGTGCGGGCCGCACGAGAAGGGCTCGAGATGATGAGAGGTGCCGACGGCGTGAACGTTGTCCTGGTCGAGTCTCGAGCGGTCGAGGCGGCAACCGAAGAATCGGGCGATCACATCGCTTCCTATCTGGCTCGCCACGGCATCACGGTGACGATCGATCGGCTTCGAGGTGCCGGACGTCGGGTCGAAGACGTCCTCAACGAGCATGCGGTCGAAACGTCGGCCGATCTGATCGTCATGGGCGCGTACGGGCATTCGCGTATTCGCGAAAAGGTCTTCGGCGGCGTTACTCAAGCGATGATCGACGCACAGGTTGTGCCCGTGATGATGGTTCGATGATTTTGACCCTGCACAGCTTTGGAATTGGTCGGGCTGTCGTCGCGACAAGTCCAATCCCTCTGCGGAAGGGCAAACAGGAAGACCAGCTGGCGCCGATACGCGCCCGTACACTTATCGGAGGAATTGACTAGCTTACCGGAAATCCTATCCTATCTGTGCCAGACCGGGCCCCTCTGGCGGTCGTAGAGCGATCGCGATGTCGGACTGGAGGATTGTGGGCGTGAGCGCACATTTTGCCCCCGCTTAGGCGGTGGTGCTTCTCCACCCGCAGTCCCTTCATAGCACGCGATTAAGTCTCGGCGGTGAAAGGAGCGGCCCTTTGAACTCCCTTTCCATTGAGTTTGCGGGACAGACGGTTTGGCTCTGGCTTGGCTTCCTAAGCCTTATTGGCTGCTTATTGTGGATTGATCTCGGCATCGTCAACCGAAGGGACCAAGTCATCTCGCCTAAAAAGAGCGCGCTGATGTGGGCCAGTTTTGCCACATTGGCCGTGCTGTTCGGACTGTATGTCGGCCTCCTGTATGTGCCAGATCCGCAGTATTACGAGATTCCCGCCGATCTAAACCGCCAGGCGGTCATCCAATACTTCACCGGCTATCTCCTCGAAACGGCGCTGGCGTTCGACAACATCTTCGTCATTTCGTTGATCTTCACCCACTTTTGCATCCCTCGCGAATATCAGCACCGTGTGCTGTTCTGGGGGATCATAGGAGCGATCGTGTTTCGCGGGATTTTCATCTCGCTTGGCGCCGCGGTCGTGAATTCGTGGACGTGGGTGCTCTACGTCTTCGGGGTTTTCCTTATCTACACTGGCTGGAAGATGATCACCGGACGCGATGCGGAGTTCACGCTTGAGGACAACAGAATTCTGGCCTTCGCCCGCCGACACCTGCGGGTGACAGACCAACTGTACGGCCACCATTTCTTCCTGCGCCTCCCGCATCCCGCGACCGGACACGCGACGCTCTACGCGACACCGCTCTTTCTAGCGCTGGCGATGGTGGAAACCGCCGATATCGTGTTCGCCGTCGATTCTGTCCCGGCAATCTTTGCGGTCACGCGTGATCCCTTCATCGTCTACACCTCCAACGTATTCGCCATCCTGGGCTTGCGTTCCATGTACTTCATGCTCGCCGCAGCGGCGGCGCATTTCAAATACCTGAAGTACGGCCTCTCACTCGTGCTCGTTTTGATCGGAGCAAAGATCATCTGGAATTTTGGCCTCTCGAAAGAACTCGGCTGGGTGCCTTACCTCGCGCCACAGTGGGCATTGCTTGTGACCCTGCTCGTGATCGGGGGGGCCATCGCCTATTCCGTGCTCCGAACCCGCAGTTCTCGTATGACGCACAGGGGGTGAAGCGCCGGGCTGCCGGTGATGCTTACTGTGAGCATGCAACCCCAGACGGTGGAGGGCGCTGCCAAGCCAAGTCCCACAGACTTGTCAGTATTTGGACAGGTCCCAGGAGATATTGCTCCCCCAATCATGGATCCGACGGCAATCACGGATGATAAGAGGCCGACCGGAACTCGCCGTTACGGCGGCAGAAAACGCGCCTGGCGCTCCAGGCGGAAAGCCAGGTGTGCTGACTTCGCCCACTTTCGTGTGCAACAACAGGGTTGAATATGAACAGATTCTTGAAGGCAGTCGCAGGCTCGGCCGGCGCAACCGCGCTTATTCTTGGCGCCTATCTGGGTGCTCTCCAACTCACCGGCAATTTCCACGAGGTGCTGCCGGCGGAGCTCTACCGATCGGCACAGCCTTCTGCCGCGGACGTCGCGAGCTATGCACGGCAATACGGCATCAAATCCATCGTGAATCTCCGGGGCGAGAGCAGCGAAGACTGGTATCTGCGGGAGGTCGATGCCGCCAACCGGGACGGCATCGCTCATTTTGATTTCCGATTGTCGGCTTCGAAACGGGTGTCGCTGCGGCAGGCGCGGCAGCTGATCGCGTTGCTGCAAACCGCACCCAAGCCGATACTCATCCATTGCCAAGCCGGCGCTGATAGAACGGGGTTGGCCTCGACGCTCTATCTTCAGCAGATCGCTGGCATTGAGGAAGAGATCGCGGAGCGGCAGCTGTCGGTCCGCTACGGTCACATCGGCCTTCCTTACATTTCTGCAGCCTTTGCCATGGATGAAAGCTGGGAGTTCTTCGAAAAGGTCCTCTTCGGTCTGACGAGTTGAGTGCTCTGGGTCGCGCCCACTTCGCAGTCGCCCCGCAAGGATTGCCACGAGCTTGCGTCCACCGGTTGACACGATCAGGACTTGCGAGTGTCGTCCAACCGCGCCATGCTAGATTCCGACGAGCTCCGTGATCCGGTGGATATCGGGCACGTCGGAAATCGTACCGGAACCGGGAGGTTAAGCCGTGAGCATAAGAGATCGCCAGGAAGGCTTCGAAAAAAAGTTCGCGATGGACGAGGAAACCAAGTTCAAGGCCATGGCCCGGCGCAACAAATTGTTCGGCCTGTGGGCCGCCGAAAAGCTCGGCAAAACGGGCACGGATGCCGACACCTATGCCAAGGAGGTGGTGCAGGCAGACTTCGAAGAGGTAGGAGACAATGATGTGTTCCGCAAGGTGCGCACCGATTTCGATGTGGCCGGCGTAGTCCTATCAGATACTCAGATTCGCAGCATCATGGATGAACTGCTCGCGGCTGCGGTCGAGCAAATCAAGAACAACTGAGCAACGCTTAACCCGACAAAATCCCGGGGCACGAACAGCAGCGCCGTTCCTGCAGCGAGGCAGGAGGAGAAAATAATGGCCGAACCAAACCCCTGGCGACACATGGCAAGCGCGCCGAAAGACGGCAGTCGGATTCTGGTCACGATCCGCCCGTCCGAGCAGGGGGCGGCAGAAGTTGACCTCGTATATTGGTCGAATGGCGATCAGTTCGGTGCAGATGGCTGGCGCGCCTCTGATTCCTCGCCCGGCCGCATCATCGAATACGCCGAGCCGGAATTGAAGTGTTGGATGCCGATGCCCTCGGCCAATCTCGATCGCACCTCGATGCCCTCACCCTGGGAAGGCGAAGACGAGAGAGAGCTCGACGGATCAGGGATTTAAGGATTAGCGCTGCCATGTTGCGGAGACTATACGCAGGGGTGGCGAAATCCGGTTGAGCTGTCCACTCTTAGGGAAAGCAAGGGTGGGCCTCTTGTCCGCTCATGGCGCACACGTGCCGTTGGACAGCTAGTGACCTGACGTCGTTCCCTCAGACGATCAGCAGTCGGCATCATGCCCCGTCCGGACGTCGACTCCTATCCCTCGCCTTGAAGTGCGGGCGGCAATGCCGCCGATGAAGAGGGCCCCGGCCGCGCCGTGTCCGGGAGCCCCAATATGTAGCCGCTAATGTCGTGCCTCAACCGCTACCTTTCGTCTCCCGATTACGGCATCAAGTGCGCCACCTGTGCCGCTGACGGCGACACCTGAAGGGACCGGGTTGGGCTCCAAGTCGACCTTCGCCCAGGTAACTGGGCGACTGTCACCACCTCAGCCAGCGGCCTAGAAGCAGTCCGGTGGATTGGGAGCAAGCTGAGGCGTCCAGCGGTGGTAGCGCCAAGGACCTGCGGCTGTTTTAGTGAGGCGCATCATCGCGGCCGATTCCAGTTTATTGTCTGCCGTTGAAGGTGAGCGCCAGCAGCGCTGCCGCGATGGCGATCGCTGTGACAAGGGCGGAAACCATTGGCCAGCCGAATGCGCCGGCAATGCCGGCGGCGGTGGCTGGGCCGATGATCAGACCAAGGTTATTGCCCTGCATAGCGAAGCCAATAGTGACCCCGACGAGTTCTGGACGTGGAGCTTTGCGCGGCGCGCTATCAAAGATCACGACGGGAATCAGCCCGCCGACCAAGGAGAAGACGACGCAGAGAGCATAGGCAGCAACGGCCCAAAGAACTTGGCTGAAGACACCGACCCCGCAAAGGGCCATGGTGCAGAAGCTGAAGAGCAGCAGTTGTGCCGCCGGGAAGCCGCGGGCGAGCAACTGCCCGCACACGAGATTACCAACGCCGCCCGCCGCTATTGCCAGCGCGCTCAGCATGCTCGCCGCCTCGTTGCTGATCCCGAGGCGCTGAGAAAGGAGCGACGGCAGAAAGCCGAATACGGCGAAGTAGGCGGCTGAGAACGCCGCAAACAACCCTCCCAATACCCAAGGCCCCTTCGAAACAAGTGCCTCGCCGATATCCTGACGGATATTCCGGTGTGGTCGAGAATGGGTGTCCGGCAGGCGCAGGCTCCACCCGAGAAGCAACGCAAACCCGACGAGGGTTGCAGCGTTCAAGAGCCAGAAACCACGCCAGGTTAGGAGGCTCAGCAGAGGCGCGGCCAGCATGATCACCGTAATGCCGATCGGCATGAAGGTTGCCCAGAGAGCCATGGCCCTGTCGCGGATATGATTTGGTGCGGCTGCGGTGATCAGGGCGGGTGCCGCAACGACTACGCAGAGGAAGCCTAGGCCTTCGACAACCCTTGTCGCGAGCAGCGTGACGGCGCTCGCCGATACTGCTCCGAGCGCCGAACCCGCCGCCTGCAGAAGGAGGCCGGCGACGGCCATTCGTTTGGCGCCGATGCGGTCGACAGCCAGTCCGATCGGTGCACCGACCAAGGCGCCAGTAACAGCGAAGATCGAGATGAGCCACGATGCCGTGGCGAGGCTGAGTGCCAGGTCCGCCTGCACAGCCGCAAGCGCCATCGGTGCTTTGCCGACCTGGAAGGCGGACACCACGCCCGCGCCTACGACAAGGACGATCCTGGGCCAGGCTGATCCGGCCGCTGCGAACGGGGGCATGTTCAACGGACCAGCTCCGGCAGGCGCTGTCTGTGACCCAGCGTGATGGCAGCCGCGATCTCGGCCACATGTCTGCCTTGAAACCGGGCGCCGTCCAGTTCGTTGGCGCTGGGGCTTCTATCGCCGTGGTTTTCGTCCTCTGCCAGCGTGGAAGCGCCGTAGGGCGAACCGCCGGTGATCTCGTCCATGCGCATCTGGCCTTTGAAGCTGTACGGCAAGCCCACGATAACCATGCCGAGATGCAGCATGACGATGTGCGTAGACAGGATCGTCGACTCCTGCCCGCCGTGCTGGCTGCCCGTCGAGGTGAAGACGCTGCCCACTTTACCGATGAGCTTGTCCTCGGCCCAAAGGCCGCCGGTCTGGTCGAGAAAGTTCTTCATCTGGCTCGCCATGTTGCCGTAGCGGGTTGGCGTGCCGATGATGATCGCATCGTAATCGGCAAGCTCGGCGACGGTCGCAACAGGGGCGTCCTGGTCGAGCCGGTACCCTGACCTCCTGGCAACCGCCTCCGGCACGAGCTCCGGCACGCGCTTGAGCGCCACGGTGGCGCCCGCCTGTCCGGCGCCTTCCGCGACAGCCTTCGCCATCGCTTCGACGTGGCCGTAGGAGGAATAGTAGAGCACGAGCACCTTGGTCATCTGTCCTGATCCTTGCTTTGCACTGGGTGACACGAACGCGGGGGCGTTGCCGCGGTGCCGGTCAGCGCTGGTTGTTTTTTTCAACCAATAGATGACATGGGAAATCGATCAGGATAATTGAGAAAGGATCGTTCACGTCGATCGATGGAATAGATCATGCTGGATGCTCTTACGCTCGACCAAATGCGTATCTTCGTCGCCATCGCGGAGACGGGCAGTTTCCGCGCGGCCGCTGCGCGCCTTTCCCGCGTCCAGTCGGCGGTAAGCCACGCTATAGCGAATCTGGAGGCGGAGCTCGGGCTCAGTCTCTTCGACCGCTCCGGACATCGCCCGGTGCTGACGCCAGAGGGCCGTTCGTTGCTCAGTGACGCACGCGCGATCCTCCTCAAGGCCGATACGATGCGGGCGCGGGCGCGGGGCCTTGGTGAAGGAGTGGAACTTGGCTTGACAATCGCGCTCGATCCACAGTTCCCGCTCTGGCTCGCTGGTGCGGCGCTGAGGGAACTGCATGAGGCTTATCCCTCCGTTGCGGTGCGGGTGCTTACTGCATCGCTCGGAGAAGCGGTGCATGCGCTCAGGGAACGTCGTTGCGTGTTGGCGAT
Organism: Sinorhizobium sp. GQ132; assembly: GCF_059758575.1. Lineage (NCBI taxonomy): Bacteria > Pseudomonadati > Pseudomonadota > Alphaproteobacteria > Hyphomicrobiales > Rhizobiaceae > Sinorhizobium > Sinorhizobium sp. GQ132. The sequence goes on from NZ_JCAXDX010000024.1 coordinate 17,328, forward strand.
CAGTGGCATCGACATTCCTGATCCACGTATCCAGCGACGGTCACTCGCATTTGTCACGCGCGCGGCAGTCGTCTCCCCGAACCACCCGCTTGGGCTTCGGGCTGCGGCAGGTGATCCGATCACGGCAGCGGACTTGGCCGATCATGTGCAGATCGTCGCAGAAGACCCCTCCCCACTTACGCAGGGCCGTGACTTCAATGTCCTCTCCCCGGGAACCTGGCGGGTCGGTGACAACATGACGAAGCATGCGCTGATCCGCGCCGGTATCGGCTGGGGAAACCTGCCGCTCTGGCTGGCGGAGCGAGACCTGGCGGAAGGTCGGCTCGTGCGGGTACCCGCCGCTGAATTCGGCCCGCAAGGCGAAACGCTGACACCCGCCTTCCTGATGCACAGCACCGATGAGCATCTCGGTCCCGCGGCACGTGCATTTTGCGACGCGCTGTTGCGGATGTCCGACCTGCCACAGGGGTGATGTTGCAGGTCTTGGCGATCAGGCTGCCTGCTGCAGGACAAGCGCGGCCTGGCGTTTCTCGTCGGGCGAGTGATCGCAGCAAGCATTGGCATCGCTCGAAGTGAAGCCGGCAGCGACGGATACAGCCTCAGCCTGCGCCATGATCTCAGTCTGATGCTGACCTGCCGCGCCCGTGGTATCGAGCCACTAGCCTGGCTGCGCTACACCCTGACAGAGCTACCCCAGCGCGTTGTCGATACAGGCCTTGACGATCTGTTGCCGTTCAACTTCCTTAAGACGTCCGACACGTAACCAAAGCCGCATATCGCGGCGACCTTGCGTATCGCAGGCGTCAACGTGAAGCGAAAATTGCGCTTACCGAACGAACTGCCGACCCGTGATATTGCCCACCACGCCCACTCATTCGATCTTTGGGATGAATTGAAGATGCTGTTGTGTTCCTGCTTGCGTAATCAGCAAGCGTCTATATTTGCTAGCATGAACAGCAAGCAGAAAAAGACCCTCGCGGCCATATTCAAGGACCCGGCCTCGGGAACCATTGAATGGGCCGCTATAGAGAACCTGCTTGTGGCTGCCGGAGCGGACGTCATTGAGGGGAACGGTTCGCGCGTTGAGTTGAAAAAGACGGCATCATTGCGAGCTTCCATCGACCTCATCCGGACAAGGAAGCAAAGCGTTATCAGGTGCGCGATGCTCGCGAGTTCCTGATGCAGATTGGAGTAACACCATGAACACCATGACCTATAACGGGTATCACGCTCGCATCGAATTCGACGCTGAGGACGAAGTGTTTTTCGGCAGGATTGCAGGTATCTCCGATGTAATCGGCTTTCACGGTGACAGTGTCGCTGAACTCAAGAAAGCCTTCCATGAGGCCGTGGATGACTACCTCGAGACCTGCAGGAAAAACGGCAAAGAGCCTCAGCGACCTTATTCCGGGAAGATGATGTTTCGTGTCGCTCCCGAAGTCCATCGCCGAGCAGCTCTTGCTGCTGAGCTTTCGGGAAAGAGTCTCAACCAGTGGGCAGAAGAGGTGCTGGAAGAAGCCGCCGACCATTTTGCCGAGGCGCGCCTGTCGGCGTAGTGCCGTTGCGGCCATCATAGTTCCCGGCTTCGGGCGAGTCTCAGACCTCCACACCGCGCCTCGGATGTTTGCTTCTCTCATATCCGCCTTAGTAGCATGAGGTCCGCCTCCGGCCCATGGACGAAGCCGCTCGCGCGGCGCTGGTGCCGTGGTGAGGGTGCAGCAATGATCTGAACGCCGTGCATTTGCGGCTTTGCCGTCCTGGCTGACGATTGGGTGTTCTCAATCTTCAGACAGGAGGTTGCCATGACGGAGGAGAGGGCCACCCCGCTGCGCGAGCGAATGATCGAAGACATGCGCATCCGTGGGCTGGTGTCGATACCGGAACAATACTCCCCAAATGTGCCGTTTGAATCTTCCCCAGTTTGCGCCGTAACCGACCGGTCTTCCGGGGCGCGCCCCGGAAGATCGGTCACATGTCATCACCGATACTGCTTCCGATGGTCGGAAGGGGGATTTCGGTGATCAAGCTGAGGGAGATGATGATGATCCTGGATCTACATCGGCAAGGTCTGTCGGTGTCAGCGATCGCCAGGCAGGCTGGTATCGATCGCAAGACCGTGCGCAAGTACATCGAGCGCGGGCCGGAGGCTCCGGTCTATGGACCGCGCAAGCCAAGAGCGACGGTGATCGACCCGTTCGCGGCCTATCTTCGCGAACGCGTGCAGACCTATCCCGGCCTGACAGCGCGGCGGCTTTTCCGCGAGATCAGGGATCTCGGCTATTCCGGCGGCTACACGGCGCTGACCGACTTCTTGCGCGACTATTGGCGCGAGGCGCGGCCGCAGGGCTGGCTGTTTCCCGGCAAGCCGAAGATCAGTCCGATCTCGCCGCGGCAGCTCAACCGGGCTTTCACCGCCGCCAAGAGCCTGGCCGGGATCGCCAAGCCCGCGACGCTGCACACCCTGCGCCACTACTTTGCCACCCACCTTTTGGAGGCGAACACCGATTTGCGGGTGATCCAGGTCCTTCTCGGACACGCCAAGCTGACGACCACCGCCCGCTACACCCATGTCGCCACCAAGACGATCCGCGACACGGTCAGCCCGTTCGAGACCCTGAAGAAGCTGCAGGATCAAACGCTCCGACGCGGACTGGAGTAGCGCCGGTGCGGTGATCCGGCCAAGTCTGGAGATCGCCGACATCTTTCGTAGCTATGGCCCGGCGTGGCGGCGGGCCAATGCCGGGCATGTCAGCCTGACCCAGCTCAAGGTCATGGCGGCGATCGAAGCCTGCCGAACCGAGGCGCTCGGCGGGCATGTGGCGGCTTGCGCGAAGTGCGGCCATAACCACATCGCCTACAATTCCTGCAAGAACCGGCACTGCCCCAAGTGTCAGGGGCCTACCGCGCGGGACTGGATGGCCGCCCGTGCCGAAGACCTGCTGCCCGTCGAGTATTTCCACGTGGTTTTCACCCTGCCGGCCGAGATCGCGCAAATCGCCTACTGGAACAACAAGGCGGTCTATGACCTGCTGTTTCGGGCGTCGGCGGAGACGCTGACCACCATCGCCGCCGATCGGCGCGCGCATCGGCATGACCAGCGTGCTACACACCTGGGGATCGGCACTGACTCATCACCCGCATGTGCACATCATCGTGCCCGGCGGTGGGCTGTCGCCGGATGGCACGCGCTGGATCTCATGCCGCCCCGGCTTCTTTCTGCCCGTAAAGGTCCTGTCGCGTCTGTTCCGGCGGCTGTTTGTCGGAGGATTAATGGCACTGCATCAATCCGGCGACCTCGCCTTCTTCGGGGATCTGGCGGGGCTCGCGGAGACGGGTGCCTTCGCCGCCTGGCTTGCCCCCTTGCGCAAATCCGACTGGATCGTCTACGCCAAGCCACCGTTCGGCGGCCCCGAGGCCGTGCTGGCCTATCTCAGCCGCTACACCCATCGCGCCGCCATCTCAAACAGCCGCCTGATCAGCGCAGATGCCGAGACGGTCTCATTCCGCTGGAAGGATTACCGCATCAAGACCGGTGACCGGCAAAAGGTGATGCGGTTGGCCACCGACGAGTTCATCCGGCGCTTCCTGATCCACGTGCTGCCCGACGGCTTCCACCGCATCCGCCATTACGGCCTGCTCGCCAGTGCAGGCCGCAAGGCCAACGTCGCAAAGATCAGAACACTACTCAGGGTGGACGCGCCGTTCGAGGATGACGCGCCAAACACCGAGAGAACCCCGCTCACGCTGAGAGAGCCATGCCCGCACTGCGGCGGCCCGATGCGCATCGTCGAGATATTCCGCCGTGGCCAGCAACCCAGCTTCCGCGCGCCACCCCGAAAGGACGCCGCATGACGAAACGCATGTCACATCAGCCAAGGCCGGCCGGGATCTGCGATGCGTTTCGGGGTGGCGCCGGTCTGCGTCAGGCAAGCCGGCCCCCCGCAACACCGCCGAGGCCAGCCTACGAAGACCTGCGACCCCGATGCCGACCGTCTTATTGCAAGCCTTCGGGATTACCCTTCTGCGCCTGACGCTCCCACCGATGGCCACCTTGAGCAACCGCAGCCGCACGCTTTCCCCATAGGCGCTCCACCCAGCCCCCACGGCCTCCTCCTTGGGAGGTTTTTCAACGCGGGCCGACACAGGCCCAGCCGCCACCGTCGCGCCGCGGCCCGCATCGAAAAACCTTGTGTGGATGCCAGCCGTGTTGCAAGGAAGATTTTGAACTTTTGAGCATGTGATCGAGTTGCGGTCTTGTGTCAGGCCTCTCCGTTGCGGCCATTCACATGCCGCGGGCCGGTATGGTGATGCGCGGATCAGGTCCAAATCTTCACGGCGAGCTTGAAGCTCTGTGGTTTTTACTGGTTCTCCTGACCCCGATCTGATCGATCATTTGCCCATGCGGTTGATGCCTTCCTCACATCGCCGACGGACCGGCTTCAGGTGCGCTGCTGCTGATCATGCAGCCACCATCGCCGGACCCCGGTAATCCTCCTGTTTCGTCAGCATCGCCCAGATGCCCCGTGCCATCTTGTTGGCCAGCGCGATCGCGACCAGCATGCGCGGCTTCTTCGCCATCATGCGGGCAAGCCAGGAGCCTTCGGGTGCCATGGCCCCGATGATGAGCAGACGTCGAATATCGCATTGAGCCATCTTCGACGTTTTCCCTAACCGTTGCTTGCCGCCGGTCGACTTCTGCAGCGGCACCAATCCGAGCCAGGCGGCAAAATCCCGGCCGCATTTGAACGTTTCCATGGGGGGCGCGAAGGTTTCCACAGCGAGGGCGCCGATGGGCCCCACACCGGGCAGGTCCGTAAGCGCCTGGTCATCGTGCCATGCCTCGACAATGCAGCGATCTTCCTCTCCAGCATGTCGATCCGACCGGTCAGTTGGACGATCAGGTTCAGCAGATCGCAGCAGGTATCGCGGACCAGACCCGGTAGCTCGGTGTCTTCATCCTCAACGTCTCTGACAGATGGTTCAGATAGCCAATGCCTTGCGGGGCAACATAGCCGAACTCATACCGACAGCTTCTTGCGAAATACGACTGATCCGTCAGCCGCCGCCCCGTGCAGCTGAAAGACGTTCTTTGCTAAATCGACCCCGATGATGGTAACGTTTTTCATGGATGCCTGCCATCTCCTTTGCGTGGCGCTAACACACCTGCCGACGATTGCTTCCGCTTATGCACGCCGGATAAGGAGGCTCTCCGAAATTTGTCGATCTGCTCGGCCACAGCGCCGGCGGCAGTCCCGGCGAGCGCTTGATGCGACGGCGCGGCGTGAGGGTCCCACAGTAGGTCACAATTACCGCCGCAATGTCGCAATCAGGACCACGATACCAGGATAACCGAGTCAAGTTGCAAACGGTCATATGCACGATGGCCGAACCGAAGCACGGTGAAAGTATAGGGAGGGGAGCATGTCATCTGTTGAAACGACAGCAACCGAGGAACATGGCCTCGAAGCCGGCCAGGACAACGTCCGTATTCTAGGGTTGGACATTCACAATCCGGTTTTCTTCGTCTCGGCGGCTATCATCGTCGGCTTTGTCATCTTCACCCTGATCTTCAGGGACTCTGTAGGCCCGGCGCTTAGCGAACTGCGCGTGTGGCTCACCTCAACCTTCGATTGGCTGTTCATCATAGCAGGCAATCTGTTCGTCCTGTTTTGCCTCGCCATCGTACTGTCCCCGCTGGGTCGAGTGCGCATCGGCGGGGCCGAAGCCATGCCAGACTTTGGGTATGCCGGCTGGTTCTCGATGCTTTTCGCCGCTGGCATGGGCATCGGACTGATGTTCTTCGGCGTGCTCGAGCCGATGTATCACTTTAGCAACCCGCCTCTGGGCATCGCCAGCCCGGTGTCCGCGGGCGTGGTGAATCCTGAAGCGGTTGAGGCTGCGCGCGAAGCCGCCATGGCAGCCACCATCTATCACTGGGGCTTGCATCCGTGGGCGATCTATGCGGTCGTCGGCCTCTCGCTGGCTTTGGCCGCCTACAACAAGGGCATGCCTATGTCGGTGCGCTCCGCCTTTTACCCGATTTTCGGCGAACGCGTACGTGGTTGGATCGGCCACATCATCGACATCATGGCCGTCTTCGCGACACTTTTCGGCCTGGCGACCTCGCTCGGCTTCGGCGCCGAACAGGCGCTGGCCGGCTTTAACTTCCTGTACGGAGTTCCGGTGACAGATACGATGAAGGTTCTCCTCATTACCGGGATTACGGCAATTGCGCTGGTTTCGGTCGTCGCGGGACTCGACGCAGGAGTCAAGCGCCTGTCCGAGATCAACATGGTTCTCGCCGTGCTGCTGGTTTCCTTCGTCTTCGCCCTCGGACCGACCATGGAAATCGCCGCCGGCTTCTTCACCAACACCTGGTCCTACGTGACCCATCTGCCGGCGCTGTCCAATCCCTTCGGGCGCACAGATGACGAGTTCGTGCATGGCTGGACCGCTTTTTACTGGGCTTGGTGGATTTCCTGGTCGCCCTTTGTCGGCATGTTTATCGCCCGCATCTCGAGAGGCCGCACGGTGCGCGAATTCATCGTCTGCGTGCTGCTCATCCCGACGATCGCGTCGATCTTCTGGATGTCAGCCTTCGGGGGCACCGCGCTTTCGCAGTTCCTGAACGATGGTTATCAAGGTGTACAGGAGACTGTCGCGGCCTACACGCCTGAACTGTCACTGTTCCGGATGCTGGAGCCAATGCCGCTGGCGGGACTGACCTCCCTAATCGGTATCGTACTGGTGATCGTGTTCTTCGTCACATCGTCCGATTCGGGCTCGCTGGTCATCGACACCATCACCGCCGGCGGCAAGGTTGACGCTCCCGTGGCGCAACGCGTCTTCTGGGCCACTTTCGAGGGCCTCGTCGCCATAGCGCTGCTGCTTGGTGGCGGGCTTGCCGCACTTCAGGCGAGCGCCATCGCCACCGGCTTCCCCTTCGCCCTTCTTCTCCTGCTTATGGTGGTGGCGGCTTGGAAGACGCTTCTGTCCGAATCGCGGTGAAGAATGCCCAAGCAAGAGGTCGGAGCGGTAGAGCGTGACCGCAATCTGCGGCCATCGTGAAGTCGAGGTAACCTGGACTGATGAGAGGCGGTCGCCTTCCTGTTGATACATTATGCGATCATTTTGGCCCGAACGGGAACCTCCTCGCAACAAGCCGTGCACAGGGCTCGTGAAGAACGGCTCCCTTCGACCCGAAGCAGACTGTCCCTCAGCCGAGGTCCAAGGGAAACTCGTGCCTCATTGCTGAGCATCGTCGCTATACCTGATACGACAGGGGCCAACGGGAGTGCCTCTGATGATTCTACGTTTGCTTGACACTATCGCCTCCAATCCGCCGCGCGAGCTCAAGGCGCTCATTAGGCTGATGCATA
>NZ_JCAXDX010000025.1:0-24533 GCF_059758575.1 Sinorhizobium sp. GQ132
GAGCGCCGGCCGATGCCACACGACCCTATCGCCGCCAAATCCCCTTCGATCACAACCTGCAAGCCCTGTGCCATCACGCCTCGCGAAAAAAGACCGCTTCAGCGAGCAAAACACTTCTAAAACCCTGAAAAACAGGCGTTTATGGACGGGCACTAGTCTAAGTCTAGATCTCATTCGACCTGCCCTTCGCCTAAGGTGCCGAAAATCATTGCCGGGAGTATCTCTCACCCGAGGAGCTCAAGTACCTCAGGGAAACGCGGATGACTACGGATCGGGTCGAGATCCGAGTCGTATTTCACCCACCTCTTTGTTTCGTGGGTGGCCCCCGGGAGAAGCTCGACGAGCAAGTCGATCGCCCGATCAGGTTCGCCCTGGAGCGAGTAAAAGCAAGCCACATTATATTTGGCCAGGCGATCGTCGGGATCGATCGCCAAAGCTCGTCCCGCCCATTCCTTAGCGCGATCAAGCTCGCCAAGTGCCGCAAGCCCCACGGCCCCCAAATAGGCGGGTCTTGGATTTTCCGGACGCATCATGAGCTCACGTTCGGCGCGCGCGACGCCTTCCCGCGCCGCGGTATTCATTTCCTGCTCGCGCCCGAGCGAACGGAGAACGTTAATGAGCACAAGTAAGGCCTGGTAATCGTCAGGTTTGATGTCTGCGGCGCGCTGGAAAAGCCTGGCCGCTTCGTCCAGTTTACCCTGGGTGAAGCAAGCGCGGGCATAGAAATAATGGGCCTCAAACAGATCGGGATCGAGGGCGATGGCCTGATCGAACTCCGCCATCGCTTCCGAATGTCGCTCGCGAAGCGACAGGGCGAGGCCAAGTGAAGCGTGCGCTTCTGCGAGACCGCTCTCAAGATCCAGCGCCTTTGCGCTGGTCGCCAAAATTCCGTCGATCGACACGTCAGCGTTGTAGTGAAGGAAGAGGAAAGAGTCGCAATCGGCAATTCCGGCGTACGCCCGCGCATATAGCGGGTCGAGTGCGACCGCCATGGCGAACATACGCTTCGCCAGAACGTAATGCGACTTTGAGTGCCAGTGCAGGAATTGCCGTCCTCTAAGGTAATACGCATAGGCCTCGAAGTTCCCGGTAGGCACTCGACCGATGTCCTTTTTCTCCTCCGGAAGCAGCTTGACCTTCAAGTGGTCCACAATGGTATGGGTGATCTCGTCTTGAAGGGCGAAGATTTCGGTGAGGTCCCAGTCATAGCGATCGGCCCAGAGATGACCACCGCCCTTGCCCTCGACGAGTTGCGCAGTGACGCGCACACGCGAGCCGACCCTACGCACGCTTCCTTCCAGGATATAGCCAACCCTGAGATCTTGGCTCACCTGCTGAACCTTCACGGGCTTATTCTTGTAGGTATATACCGTATTGCGGGCGACAACGAACAGGCCGGAGATTTTCGACAGGTCGGTAATGATGTCCTCGGTGATCCCGTCGCTGAAATATTCTTGCTCAGGGTCACCGCTTATATTGTTGAAGGGCAGCACCGCGATGGACGGCTTCTCGATCTCCCAAGGGTCTTGGCTGCCTGTATCGGAGCCGACCGTTTTTTGAGCTGCCGGAAAATCCAGAGAAATGCTGTAGGCGCGCACTGGCCGGTCGATGTTCTTGAGCGCCTGCTCGCCCATGTCCTCAAATCGAAGATCAAGCCTGTTGCCAACGTTATCTCGCACGGCCGCAGATACCGCGATACCGCCCGGCGCCGCTATTTTTTCAAGCCGCACAGCCACGTTGACGCCGTCGCCGAAAATGTCGTCGCTTTCAACGATCACGTCGCCAAGATTGATGCCCATGCGAAGCTCGATCCGGCTTGGCCGCGGCACATCCGCATTGCGCTCTAGCATACACCGCTGGACCGTGGCAGCGCAGGTGACTGCATTCACGACGCTCGGAAACTCCGCCAGGAATCCATCGCCGGTGAGCTTGACGATACGCCCCTCATACTCGGCGATCTTGGGGTCGATTAGGTCCTTTCGGTGCGATTTCCATGCCGCATGAGTACCTGCCTCATCCCGGGCCATGAGGCGGCTATAGGTCACTACGTCTGCGGCAAGGATGGCCGTCAGACGTCTGTGCACGGTCGGATCGTCCATGTGACCACCCAGTTTTCGTGTACTGCCACGCTCGGGGTGCCATGTCCCAGGCCAAAGGCAATTATACTCCAGCGGCTAATGAATGTCTCTGCCAGGCGAGGCGAAAACGATCGAACCTGCGCTTCGCTCGATCCGAGCCGCGCAACGGAAATGCCGTGCGACTCTTTAGCTGCCGGCGCCTTGCACGCAGTGGTAGCCGCGCTGGAACGATTGAGAGGGAACTCGGTTAGGTCACGAAGAGAACAGGAATATCAACATGGACGGGACATGGGATGAATGCGTGATCGTCGAGGTTCCCAATCTGGATGGCGTCCAGATCGTGTGGTCGCCCACTCTTGCAGCTCGCCTACTTAGCGAAAACTGGCCGAAGATGGACGGACGCACATACGCTGCTGCTTTGAACGCATGCACAGATGCAATGCTCGGTGCCGCCCCTGCCGCGCCGGCACGAGACGCTTTCCTAGCAGCGATCGAAGACGCGAAGCTCAAGACCTTTAGCCGAGGTCACGCGGGCTGACCCTTTGCAGACGAGCTGCGACGGCACTCATCATGGTGACACAGCTCGTCATTGGCCCTCGACCAGTGTTCAAGCGCTCCGATTTCGGAGCCTGTCGACCTTCACGCGCTCCTGGCTTGCCCCTCGATGATGGCGACGTCGCTCTATGCTACCTCCTGCGCGTCATTAAAGGGTCGCACTCCACGTCGTAATCACGCGTCTTCGCGGCTGCTGTAAACGATCGAGCGAATGATGGATGTGCGCAGGGCGCACCAATCGATCGAACTTGTCAGGACAGACAAAGCCAAGCGGCCATAGTTCGCACGGCTGCATCGGCAGCTTCCGAGGTCTCAATCACACGTCTGCCGAACGGATCGTTGAGCCTGCCACATGCACATCACATGCAAATGCCAAGAATGTCTGCAACTCGAATTCCGCTGACTGGATCAGCCGGCGCGGACCGTGGCCTTGCCTTCCTCCACCAGCCGTGTCGCCGCGTCTTCAATCGATATCCGCTCGAAGGCGAGCTCGTCGGCAATCGGGCGCAGCACGCGCTGGTCGAATTCGGTCGATCCGAGCGGCGCCGGCGACGGATAGCCGCCCACCTGATCCTTGAGGGCATTGATGTATTTCACCGTTTCCGTCTCCGTCGGGTTGAGCGAAGGCAGGATGGCTTCGCGAACCGTCGGTGACATGGGAACGCCGCGCTCGACTCCGAGGATCTTGCCGGCCCCGACATCATTGACGAAGAAGTTGATGAATTTGGCTGCCTCTTCCCCGTTTTCCGTCGACGCGCCGATGCTCCAGATCAGCGCGGGGCGATAGTAATGGCCGGAGGGGCCGCCCTTTTCGGCACGTGGCAGCATGCCGATACCGAGCTTGCTTTTCATGATGAGCTGGTAGCCGACCATCTGGTTGGAATAGGCCATGCCCATCGCCGAGTAGCCGAGCGCCAGGCAATTGGTGTCGATCGTGTTCTGGTCGAGCGTCTGGATATCGGCGCCGACGGTGCCGCCGCGCTTGCGCAGTTCCTCCCAATAGGCATACCACTCCTTCGCCTCCTCGGCGCCGAATCCAAGGCCGGTAACGGTGTAGAGGCTGCTGCCACGCTGGCGGAGCCAGGCGTCGAAAACATAGGCATAGCGGGCTCCATAGGGCCCGCCCCAGACATTCTTCTTGCCGGCCGCCTTGGTCATCTCGACGGCGATGTCGGCATATTCCGCCCAGGTGGTGTCGATCCCTGGCGGCGTGATGCCAGCTTTGGCGAAGGCATCGGCGTCATAGAACAGCGCGAAGGAATTGAGACCAAGGCCGATACCCCAGAGCTTTCCGTCCACCGTGGTCAGCTCCAGCACGTCCTTGCCGAAGGCGTCGACTTCGAGCGCCGAAGGGATGAAGGGGTCGAGCGCCATGCATGCGCCGCGTTTGGAATAATCGGAAATCGTGCTGGGCTCGAGCTGGAAGATATCGGCAATGGCGCGGCCGGCCATCTGCGTGGCGAGCTTCGTCCAGTACCCGTCTCCGCTCAAGCTCTCGCCGACGATCCTGATATTCGGGTTCTTTTCCTCGAAAAGCTTGGCGACCGCCAATGTCCGTTTCGAGCGGTCGTTCGATCCCCACCACATCGCGCGCAACTGCACGCTGTCGGCGGCAAAGCCGGAGCGGGAACCGAGGGCGATACCCGTCGCCGCGCCAGCCGCGCCGACCATGAAACCGCGTCTGTTGAGTAGCATGCCAGTCCTCCCCTGTGCTGCCCTGCCCGGCGCTCTCCTCCGGCGCCGGCAGGTTTCGTTCAGCGCAAGAGCTTATGCAAAAATCATTTATGCGCAATATTTCTTTTCTATCTTGCAAATTTGCATTGCTTGCGCAATGTTTGCACCATGATCGAAAGACCCTCCAGAAGACTCCGTCAAGCCGACATTGCCGCACAAGCAGGCGTTTCCGTCTCCACCGTCTCACGCGTCCTCGCGAATGAGCCCGGCATCAGCGAGGATGTCCGAGTACAGATCCTCAAAGTCGCCAACGACCTCGGCTACCCTCTCAAAGCCAGTGCGGCGGCAGGCCCTCGCACCCTGGCGCTGATCGCAAGCAACGGCGTCACGGGTAATCTGAGCGCATTTTACCAGGGCATTGTCGATGGCCTGCGCTCCGAGGCTGCCGAGCAGGGCATGTCCTTCGACATCCGCCTCGTGAACGAGGCGAAGGCGACGCCGCAAGCCGTTGGTGGACATATGCAATCGGTCGGTGCGCAAGGGCTTTTCCTGGTCGGCATAGATCCCTGCGAGGCTCTTGCGGAATGGCTCGTGGAAAGCCGTACCCCCATCGTCGTCGTCAACGGCGTCGATCCGCAATTGCGATTCGACGGTGTCTCGCCGCCGAACTTCTTCGGCGCCTTCGCGGCGACGCGGATGCTCCTGGACGCCGGCCACCGGCGTATCCTCCATCTGACCGGATCGCATCGGCATACGATCCGCGAGCGCGTGCGCGGCTTCGAAGCGGCCGTCGCCTCCGTGGATGGCGGCGATGCCCGTGTCGTCCGCCTGCCGTTCGCTAACAACTCCAGCGCCGAAGCCCATGCGGCAACGCTCGCCACTCTTGCCGAGGACGAGGGTTTCACCGCGGCTTTCTGCATGAACGACTTCATCGCCGTCGGCGTCCTCGAAGCGGTGACCGAACTCGGCCGGCGCGTACCGGACGATTTCGCGATCATTGGTTTCGACGACCTGCCCTGCGCCGACATGGCCAATCCGCGCCTTTCGACTATGCGTGTCGATCGCGCAGCACTCGGCCGCGAAGCGGTCGCCATGCTGCAGTTTCGCTTCCGCCATCCGGACGTGCCCGCCCGGCATGTCACTCACGCCGTCGTCCCGGTGCCCGGCGGCACAATTGCCACGAAAGGCAATCCATGACCTATGATCCCGCCAGCGCCAACCCGCTTGCCGGAAATCCGCTTGAGACACGCGGCGAAATGCAGCGCGCGCTGCTCGATCTCTTCGATCCGCTGGTCCCCTATTTCTCCAGAGGAAATGCGCGGGTCCGTCTCGACGCCGCCGCGGCTCATTTCGACCGGGCCGCTGCCGATCTGGAGGGCTTTGCGCGGCCTCTCTGGGGTCTTGCTCCCTTTGCCGCAGGCGGCGGAAGTTTCGCGCATTGGGACCGTTATGCGGACGGGATCGCCAACGGCACCGACCCTGAACATCCGGAATATTGGGGACAAGTGAACGGCCGGGACCAGCGCATGGTGGAGCTTGCCGCCCTCGGCTTCGCCCTGGCGCTGGCGCCGGAGAAACTGTGGGATCCCTTGAGCGGGCGTGCAAGAGACAATCTCGTCTCTTATCTCCTCCATGCCCGCAAGTTCGACTACGCCGACAATAACTGGAAGTTCTTTCGCGTTTTCGTCGACATCGCTCTCGATCGGCTCGGCATCGAGCACGATCGCAGCCTGACAAAGGCCTATCTCGCCGAACTGGACGGCTTTTATATCGGGGACGGCTGGTATCGCGACGGCAATGTGCGGCGCGTTGACCACTACATCGCCTTTGCCATGCACTTCTACGGGCTGATCTATGCGCGCCTCGTCGAAGACGACCATGCGAAACGGTATCGCGAGCGGGCGGTCGCCTTCGCCCAGGATTTCCGCCACTGGTTCGCCGAAGACGGAGCGACCCTCCCCTTCGGCCGTAGTCTCACCTATCGCTTTGCCTGCGCCGGCTTCTGGGCAGCACTGGTCTTTGCCGACCTCGAGGCGCTGCCCTGGGGCGAGATCAAGGGGCTCTGCCTCCGCCACCTCAGATGGTGGGCAGACAAGCCGATAGCGGATCGGGACGGCATTCTCTCCATCGGCTACGGCTATCCGAACCTCCTGATGTCGGAAAACTACAATTCGGCCGGTTCGCCCTATTGGGCCCTCAAGGCTTTCCTGCCGCTTGGCGTCGGCGAAGAACATCCCTTCTGGACGAGCGCGGAAGAACCGCTGCGGCCGCTGACCGAACCGGTTGCCCTTCGCCATCCGGGCATGGTCATGATGCAGGTCGGAGGGGACGTGGTGGCGCTTTCCTCCGGCCAAGAAAACCGCCAGATGCGTTTCGGCTCGGAGAAATATGCGAAATTCGCCTATTCGACGCGCTACGCCTTCAGCGTCGAGAGCGACGAACGGGCATTTGCCGGCGGCGCTTTCGATTCAATGCTGGCATTCAGCGACGACGGCGTTCATTACCGGGTGCGCGAGGCCAATGAGGTGGTACGGCTTGCGGACGATGTGCTGTTTTCCGAATGGTCACCGTGGCCGGACGTCGTTGTCGAGACGTGGCTTGTTCCCGCTTCGCCCTGGCACGTGCGCGTGCACCGGATCACGACGCCCCGGCCTTTTCACACCGCTGAAGGTGGCTTCGCCATTCCCCGACGGGATTTCGAGGCCGACACGCTCGCCGCCGAGGAAGGGACGGCCCATGCAATCGGCGCGGAAGATTTCAGCGGGATCCGCGATCTCGGCTCGACCGTCCGGCGCGAAGGCCTCGTCCAGAAGGCGCCGCCCAACACCAATCTGATTGCCGCAAAGACACTGGTGCCGCAGTTGCGGGCCAAAATCCCCACGGGGGAAACAATACTCGCCTGCGCCGTGCTCGCCGGCCGCAACACTTCCGCCGCTGCCGAAGACTGGTCCAACCCGCCGTCGATGCCCGATATGGAGGCGCTCGACGCGCTCAGGGCGGAAGGCTTGACCGTCAGCGCCATGCAAGCGCCCGGATCGATGCCATGACCCTCCCGACCGTCGTCTTTGCAATGCAGCCGGAAAGGACCCGTTATGTTCTGACGTCGGAACTTTTCGCGCGGCTCGGCGCCTTCGCCCGAATACCGGATCAGCGCCCGGTGACGGAGTTCGCCGATGAGCGGTCGCAGCAATTGCTGGCGGAGGCAGAGGTCCTGGTGACCGGCTGGGGCGCGCCGTTCATCGATGCAGCCGTTCTCGCCCGGGCGCGGCGCCTACGCCTCATCGTTCATGCCGCCGGCACGATCAAGGGGCTCGTCGGCGAGAGCGTGTTCGATGCAGGGGTCAAGGTCAGCCACGCGGCGGAGGCCAATGCCGTGCCAGTCGCCGAGTTTACCCTCGCAGCGATTATTTTCGCGGGCAAGCAGGTGTTCCGGTTCCGCGATGTCTATGCGGCCGACCGCGGGCGCAAGCGCACCCAGGTTCTTCAGGGCGAAGCGATCGGAAATCATCGCCGTACCGTGGGGATCGTCGGAGCATCGCGGATCGGGCGCCGCGTGATCGAGCTGCTGCGTCTCCTCGACTATCGATTGCTGCTCTATGATCCGCTGGTCAGCGACGGCGAAGCCATGGCTCTCAAGGCAGAGAAGGTCGATCTCGATACGTTGATGACCCGGTCGGATATCGTGTCGCTGCACGCGCCGCTGCTGCCCGAAACCCAGCACATGATCGACAACCGCCAACTCGCCCTCATGAAGGACGGCGCGACGCTGATCAACACGGCGCGCGGCGCGTTGGTGGATGAGGCGGCACTCATCGAAAAACTGCAGTCGGGCGCGATCAATGCCGTGATCGACGTTACCGACCCCGAAATCCCCGACGAAAACTCACCGCTTTACGATCTGCCGAACGTATTTCTGACGCCGCATATCGCGGGCGCCATCGGTTTGGAACGCACGCGCCTCGGGGAAATGGCGGTCGATGAAGTGGCGCGGTTCCTTGAAGGCAGTCCGCTCCTGTTCGAGGTCCACAAGCAGGATCTGGGGCGCATGGCATGAACGCTTTCGAACCGGCTCTCTGCACGGTCACCTTCCGCAAGCTGCCCGCCGGCGAAATCGTCGCGCTGGCAGCGAAGGCGAAGCTCGCCGCTATCGAGTGGGCGGGAGACGTCCATGTTCCTCCGGGCGACGCGTACACCGCCCGCACTGTCGGATACCTGTGCGAACGCGCGGGTCTGAAGACCTCCTATGGCTCCTATATCGCTCCGCCGACCGACGATCTTTCCGCCCTCGCGCCCGCACTGGCAACGGCGGTCGCGCTTGGTGCCTCCAACATCCGCATCTGGCCCGGCGCGCGGCAGCGCGATTCGAGAGTATACAGCCCCGAAGAACGGCGCGCCGTGGCGAATGTGATCCGCGACATGGCCACGGAAGCCGCCCGGCATGGCGTCACGGTCTCGCTCGAGTATCACCCGCAGAGCCTGACGGACGAGACCGGGTCGGCGCTCAGCCTTATCGAGGCGGTCGCGCACCCGAATGTCTATCTCTACTGGCAGCCGCGGCCCGGGCTCCCGCTTGACGATGCAGTCACGGAGATCGCCCGGATCGGCGAGCACATCTCCCATGTCCATGTCTTCGCCTGGGATGGCGACCGCAACCGCTTACCCCTGGCATCCGCCGCCGACTACTGGCAAACCGCTCTGGCCGCCATGCCGCCATCGCGCTGGACCGGCCGGCGTTTTGCCATGCTGGAGTTCGTGGCGGGAGACGATCCGGGGGCATTTCTGGCGGATGCGGCGACGCTGAGAAAAATCCTCGAGGCGGCGTTTCCGCCAGGCGCCTCTGCCATTGCAGGCGGAGATTGACTGCATTTTGCTCTTTGGGATCAGCGCCGCCACCACTGCCTTTTTCTATATGGTTGGCCTACTTGCGCCACGTGCTTAGTGAATTGCCACAGCGCGCAACAGATACTGACATCACCGATCTCTTGCCCTTCAACTTCACCAAAGCAGCCGCTGCCTGATCCAATGCAGCCGTCGCACAGCGACCCGGTCAAACGGGCCGCGTCAACGCGCACGGAAATGAGCGCTTACAAACAAAGTGCGGCACCTATGGACGCAAGCGGGTAAGTCACGAACGTGATTGGTCGCAGCTGCTGCGCGCACACCGGTCTCGCCTGACCAGGAAACCTGAGCAAGGCGCCGAATCCAGTCACATTTGAGGGAACAGTTTGCCAAACTGCGCGTTCACGGGAACCATATTCTCGGGGGACATGCGTTGGAATCGGTTACCATATTGCTCGCAGAAGACGAAACTCTCCTGCTATTGGACTTCGAAGACGCTCTTAAAGAGGCCGGGTTCATGGTCCTGACCGTGACGAGCGGCAAGAAGGCAATCGAGCACTTGAAAGCCGCAGAATCTTCCATCGCCGGAATAGTCACGGACATCCGCTTCGCTGAATCCCCGAGCGGTTGGGATGTCGCCCGCATTGCAAGGGAGATCGACCCGGAGATGCCCGTAGTCTACATCAGCGGGGACAGTGCTCCCGATTGGGCTTCTCAAGGCGTTCCCAAGAGTATCATGATCGAAAAGCCTTTCGTCATGACACAATTGATCGTTGCAATTTCGCAGTTGCTAAACGACAGGACTGCAGGAGCTGCAATTTTGGAATGACCTGGAGGTAACCCCCTCGCGCCGGGGCTGAGTGCTTTCGTTGGGTGGTCTTGACGCATGCAAAGAAACCGCTTCGTGGTGACGACTTCCTCAGTGGACCTGTAACTCAGGAGCGGACCAGTTCATCCAAATCCGCCAGCAGGCGACGCTCTTCGGTCGGCTTACCGAGGTGCTCCGGCCAGGATTTCTCCGCCGATAGGCTCCGGGCTACTATAGGCGCTTGCCAGTACGAACGGTATGTTCCGCTCGCGCAGAGCCTCGGCCAGCCGTGTTACGGAACCGTCCCAGAGCTGATGTCAAGAATTGCCACAGCCGGCAATTCGCGAGCCAAAAATTCAAACGCCTCCTTCACGGTTGCGGCAGTTCCGAGCACGCACCAGCCGTGTCGCTCGAGCAGCAGCTGTAAATCCATCGCGATGAGGAACTCTTCGTTCACGACAAGCACGGTCTTATGCATGTGACCAGCCTCGATTTATGAGACCGATCCTAACGGTGAGAGGATCTCGACGATCAAACCGTAAGGTGCACAGTCAGTTCCACCCGTCCTGCCAATTCGCGGCTGACAGCGAACTCGATAAGCTGCGTGCCGAAACCGGAGGAGGACGGCGGAGTTACCGAAGGGCGCCGCTCTCTTGCTACACCAGCCGGACACTTGGAGCACTCGCTTCTTCAACCTCCCAGCGGACGCGAACCTGTCCGGAGGGTGTTGAAAGCGCGCCATAATTGATCGCATTGGTCGCGAGCTCGTGAACAATCAGGCTTAGCGGCATGATTTGCTTCGACGCAAGCGATACGCTCTGCCCCGGCTCGACGAGAACTCCGAGCGATCCTTCTGAATAGGGCTCGAGCGTTCGCTGAAGCACCTCTTGGTGGTCGGCCTCCCTTCTTGCGAGTATGCGGCATCATGGGCCTGCACGAGCGCATTGAACCGCGTCGCGGTATCCTCGCCCGTTCGATCCGAGGCCTTGGTCTGGCGTGCAATGGCCCGCACCAAGCCGAGCAGGTTCTTCATGCGATGCCGGAGCTCACCCAAGAGCACATTCTTCTCGGCCTCAAGCTGGCGTCGCTCCGTGGCGTCCACGATCGAGAGTAGCAAGGTGCGGCTGTTGTTGTCGGGATGGAACAACCGGTGCGCACTGACGAGCATCGTTCTCCGGCCAGCTCGGAAAGTCATGCTCGACCTCATAGTCTACGACCGCCGTGCTTTTCGGGATCACCTCTTCGAGCAGACGGCGCAGCTCAGGAATGTCCCACCCGTCGCCCAGTTAGAGGTGCTGCCCGATTGTCTTGTCACGGTCGACGTTGAAAGTCGCAAAAATGCCCGGCTGGCGGATCCGACGCACATGTTCCGGTCAGCACAAGTAGAGGATCAGGGACCGCGTCGATAGTTCCTTGCGCTTTGATATGATCGTTTCGCAAAGCCGGTAAAGGTCTTCAAGGTTCAAGCTTCTGCCCCTCGCGCTGCGCCGTCTCGGAAAGATACTATGGCTCGTAATGCGCGCGCAAAGGGGCCTTGTTCCTGAGGGAGAGTCGATGGGATTGGCGACTTGTCCCCGACCGACACAGTTCGCCTCCGTTCAAGGGAATGGACGCAGACCGCCGGCAATGAACTACAAAGCGAAACGAGAATGCCTGTCTTCTCGACAGCGGCCGCCAGCCGAGTGTTCCTGCAAATCGTTCCGGCCCCCGCTCGCGCTGGAAACCTCAGGAAGGCAACTGCGTCGTTTCCGACCTGGGGTGAGGTCGGGCGCTGCGGCACATCAGTGGCTGGGAGCCGGCGACGATGTGATCGACCTCGCCGCCCACCGCCTGATTGAAGACCCGCGCCCTCGAAAAGTGCATGCGTCAGCACGCCGCGGATGCCCTAGATTTCTGCGGCATTGAGCAGGCGCAAACCTGCGTCGCGAAAATGGCGCTCTGCCGAACCGCGTTGCTGAAGGGCCCATCGCTGGCTGGGCAGCCAAGCACCGCAACCACAATTGAATCGGGCATGTTGCGCCGAAAGAGACCAGGTGCTTCCGGCTGCTTCACCGCGCCGGAGACGAGTGCACAATAAGCGATGAGGCAGTTCCCTTCTCTAGCCAATGCCCTACATCCACTCGTCGTACAAGGGAGGAAATGATGGCTAACAGAAAGAAGCAGAACGAAGATCCGGTCGAAGGGTCGCGGGAAACGATCGAACGAGAACTGGAGAGAGAAGACCAGAACCGCACGGAACCACCGGATCGGATCACAGAAGACGATGAAGATCGGATTCGGGCACGCGCTTATGAGATCTGGGAACGCGAGGGGCGGCCTGACGGCGGCCATGAGCGGCATTGGCACCAGGCTCAAAAAGAGCTTGAAGAGGAAGGACGGATCTCGCCGCATACGGGAGAGTAGCACAGCTGATTGAGACGGACTGCTGATCTCACCAACGAGACTTGAGTCGACCCAAATCCTTCGGAGACCCGTCGACGTTGATGTGTGACGGGCCCGATTTTGATCACAAGGCGCTGATCATCTGTATGAGATTGCTGTACCAATGATTTCAGTTAGCACTCGTGGAAAGTTTTGCGCCCGCCGCTCACGGGAGTGTAGCCGTACCTGGCAGCGGTCAGTGTTGCGGTGCCGCGGCGGAATTCCCCGACAACTCGGTCGCACAGCCGGTGTGCCCGTCGCTGCACGCCAAGGATGCCTCGGCGCAGGCGGTGGTGAATGAGGCTCTTGCGACCTCGGTACTTAAGATCCCGGACAGTGCGGCACGACAGTCGCGTACCGCGCGGTGGTACCGCTTCCCGTGGCATGGCCACTCGTATTCCAGGAAATCAAGAGCCTCATAGGGGCCGGTGAACCGGCGAGACATGCCGTTTTGCAGGGTGACCGACAGAGGTACGCGCCAAAGAATTTCCTTCATCTGGGACCTCCTGACGTATTTCCTTTGCGATAACCGGCAAAAGCTCATCCGGGTTCCAAATTCCAGCCCTTTCCTTCGCCTACATCGGCCGCCGCTAACCCGCCACCAGCCTGTAGTGAATCGATTGGGAAACGATCTTTCCAGCTTTGATGACGAAACTGTCCGCACCCTTGACGTCATCGAAGCGCTGACTTGTCGCCCTCCAGATCATTAATGCGTGCGGCCCGTTCATCTGCTTAGCGACGAACTCAAACTTCGCCCCTGGGGGCTGCTCTCGCAGCCGAGCGGCCGATGCACGGATTGCGTCATGCCGCTCATGTTCGAGTTTACCGTCAATAGCACCACTTTCTCCGAGTAGTTCTCGACGAGATCCCGTCCCAGATCGCCGTCAATTCGCAGGTTCAGGTGGCTGTCGAAAACTTCACTCGTGGATCGGGGCACGGAGCTCTCTGCCTTGGTGGCGGAAATAGCGTGAACAACCCCGACGAGAAACTTTGGTTGCGGTATTCCGCGTCCAACGCGTGAAGTGGAACCGCCCATCCCAACCGGGAGTACCAAGAAGGGCGGCTATCATGCCGGGTGCGAGACATCGAGAGCGGACGTAGGAAGCGCCCCTCGGCGGTCGTTGAGTCAGGCTGCGGTTCGCCAAGAAGGATGCAAATCTGCCCGGAAAGCGTATACTGTGCCCTTCATCGACTTTGATGTGAGCCGGTTGCGACCGGAGTCGAAATTCTCCGACGCCACGTCTGGAGTTGCGCCGTGGAACGCCGCAGCTACGAATCTGGAGCGATCAGTCCTGACGACGTCGAGATGCTGGGTACTCTCTTCGACCAGATCTTGGATGAATATCAGATCCCAAGAGAGGGAGAAGAAGCTGAGGAGCTCGCCGCCAGGCTGATCTCAATTTATCAAACGGGTGTGCGCGACGTGGCGATGCTGAAACACCTCGCTATACGTCCGCAAGGGCTGACTCGTTAAGTCGCCCGAGGGACCTAAGCATCTGGCGAGTTCGTCCTAGATCCGACGACCGTGTCAATCGCGGTTCGCATGCGGTCCCTCATTGGGTTAGCGCACGTCCAGAGCGGAGAGCGGCAGGAACGGCCCACCTGTCATCCTATCGAACTTTCAAGCGCAACTTGCGCTTCCAGTATTCTTGCCATCGCTAACCGTGCCGGGATGAGTACTCTCGAACGGATTCCCGCGAGCTGCAGGCGCGACTTCTTCCTTGAACTGCAATCCTGCTGACCAACCATTCGCTCGATAACTCTCGGCGCCAACCTGGCGGCAAGCATCAGAGCATAGGCCACTGTTCCGACCAAAGCCTCCGCCCCCGGCCGTTCGACAAGTCGAACAACGATCCTGGCGGCAGACTCGGGCGAATAGACCGGGATAATCGCGCGGGCCGTTCTGCCGAAATAATTGCCGGCAGACCGATAGATCGGCGTGTCGAGCGCCGCTGGCAATACGGTGCAGACGTGAATTTCCGGCACATCGGCGCACTCCTGCCGCAAGCGGGTGCTCAGGCCCCTGATGGCATTGGAAAACGGTCGCACTCGTGATTGATAGAACATATCAGGAACAGACTTGAGAGGCAACCAGACCTGAGACGGAGGAAGCATGTGCAATGATTATCGGCTGATGGTGGATGTCGCCTCAATCGTCGACGACTTCGCCGACCTCAAGATCGAGATCCGTTTCGGCGAAGGCGCGCCGAATCTTGAACCGCGCGAAGACATCAAGATCACCGATGTCGGCCCCATCGTCCGGACAGTCGGCGGGACCCGGAACGAGGCCGAGCTCGTGCAGCGGCGCTGGAGCTGGCCCGGGCCGAACAAGCGGCCGGTCTATAATTTCCGATCGGAGGGTCGCGAGTTCACTTCCAATCGCTGCCTGATCGTCGCCGACGGCTTTTACGAGTTCACCGATCCGAAGGACCCGAAGAAGAAGCGCAAGGACAAGTGGCTATTCACCAAGAAGGACGAGCCAATCTTCTGCATTGCCGGCATCTGGCGCGAAACGCCAGAGGTTGGCCAAGCCTTCACTATGCTGACAATGGAGCCGGGGCCGGACATCGCTCCATACCACGACCGACAGATCGTCATCCTGGAGCGGAACGCCTGGGCTGATTGGCTGGATCCGACCGTTTCTGCCAAATCGCTGATCAAACCGCTACCGGCAGGCACTTTAGCCGTCGATCAAGTGGGTTAACGGCAAACAATCGGCAGCGTCGCTCTTTGCGGAACCCTCAGCGTCACGGAAGCTCGGCTCAAGTCAGTCGCCCGCCGGCAAATTGGCCGGATTCCACACGACCTCCCACAGGTGACCATCGGGATCGGTGAAGTAGCCCGCATATCCCCCATAGAATGTCTCTTGGGCGGGCTTCACGATGGCCGCGCCCGCTTCGCTTGCCTGTTCCATGACGTCATCCACCTCGCTTCGTTGCGAGACGTTGTGGCCGATCGAGAACGATGTGCTGCTGGCGGGCGCTTTCGTCAGGCCGCTATCGTGAGCCAGATCGGCCTGATTCCAGATCGCAAGTTTGACACCGTTCGAAAGATCAAAGAACGCGACGGCGCCATGCTCGAATTCGCGGCCCACGATCCCTGGGGTGTGCAGTCCGAGTCCGTCACGATAAAAAGCGAGAGACCGTTCGAGATCTGCGACACCAAGCGTCAGTACAGAAATGCGGGGCTTCATGAGCAATCCTCCCGTTAAATCTGGCTTGGCACATCCAGTTTCGCGCTGTCTTTGCGCCACCAGCACTGTCGCAGAAGCGCAGACCGTGAGCAGACCGACTATCACCAAGAGTTGTTTTTTCTTGGACCTTGGCGCCGCCAAAGGCGTGCCCACTCTCGAGCGAAAGTGGCAAGTACCGCACTTTCGAAATGGAGGCCGAGTGAGGCGCCCGACATCGCCTGAAGGAAATCCGCGACGCGCTTGTCGATGCCGGTGATGTGACCGAATGTCGAAGATTATGCTTGATCGGACGAAGCGAGAAGCGTTTACCTTACCGATGTTTTGAAGGGGCGGACCGGAATCGCGGGATCAGACCTTCCTCTCTGATCAAACGGCAGATAGCGTCTCTGGGTAGCTGCATCTCTTGGCTACGTCCCCGCCTCCAACGAAGGCAACAGGATGCGGGATTGCCCCGCGATAGTGGCGGGGCTTTTTGCTGGCCTTCCTACTCAGACCCATCCGCGCCGAGGTCGACATGCCGACCAATCGAGCGAAGGTAAGCAACGATTTCCAACTTGAGGAAATCACGATCGCCGTAAGTATCCTCGATTTTCTTCAGCCTGCGCTTTGTTTTCTCATAATCACCCGGCGACAGGTCTGCGTCTCCAACCACGTATTTGTCGTGACCGACGGCGCAGATGTTACAGTCGATTTTGATCACCTCCTCGACGAAGGCAGGGATATCGCTCGCCTTCATCATCTTTTGCTTGGTACTCTGCGCCATGTAGACTAGTCCGTTGGGGTCGACCGGCCGCAGCCAGCGCTGTCGTTTCGTCGACAACTACGCAAGGCCCACCCACTAAACTCGCTCAAGTGCGAAACCGTTGCATCCGTCGGAACGAAGCAGTCTCGGGAACGTTCTCGGGTGTAAGGATTGAACGCTCGGTCAGAACATGGAGGCATGTCTTGGATTGGCGTGCCAAGAAACCGCGGCCGCAAGCCGCCAAACAAGCGGCCTCTCAGCGTCGTCTGGCCAATTTGGGCGCGAAGAAGGCCACCCGCCCCGCCTTCATTGAGCCTTGTCATCCAACGCTGAAGAAACGACCGCCCGACGGTCCAGAATGGTTGCATGAAATCAAGTTTGATGGGTATCGGGCGCAGCTACACATCCACAAGAGCGAGATCACCGTCTACTCGCGAACCGGGCTTGACTGGACGAAGGAGTTCAAACCGATCGCAGCGGCTGCGGAGGCACTCGCGGGTCACGACGTGATCATGGATGGCGAGGCTACCGTCTTCGGCAAGACCGGCCTTCCCGACTTTCAAGCACTTCGGCGCGAGCTCGCGAAACCCGCATCGCCTCACCTGACGTTTCAGGCGTTCGACCTGCTCTATTTGGACGGATACGACCTCAGACGCATGCCCCTGGTCGAGCGCAAGCGCCTGCTGCGCGAGCTCATAGGCGACCGCGGTGGCGCCATCGCCTATGTCGACCATCTCGACATCAATGAAGGAGCGGAGGTCTATGAGCACGCCTGCATAATGGGTCTGGAAGGAATCGTGTCCAAGCGCAAGGACGCGCCATACCGATCGGGACGGCAGGAAATTTGGACAAAGACGAAGTGCACGAAGCGCGCGGCGCTTCCCATCATCGCCTTCGTCGAAAAGCTTGGTGCGCATCCTCGCCGGATCGCTTCGCTCTATCTCGGGCGTTCGGAGGGCGCCCGCCTTGTCTATGCCGGCAAGGCTCAAACAGGCTACACGCTTGCGGCCGCGCGCGAGGTGCGGGAGCGGCTCGATCCGCTGATCATCGGCAAGAGCCCCCTCTCCCATCCGATCAACAAGCCAAAGGCGACGTGGGTCGAGCCACGGGTCTACGCTGAGGTCGACTACAGCGGCGTGACCGACGACGGCCTGTTGCGCCAGCCGGTCTTCAAGGGCCTGCAGAAAACCTGCAGGGATGCGCCGAAAAAGTTAGCGAGCGTCACCCCGACCTCCGGCCCGGTACCCCGCGAAAACATTTTGCAGTTACTGCCGGACGCGGTTGTGCCCTCGAAAGAGGAGCTTGCGGCCTATTGGACGCGCGTGGCCGATCGCGCCCTTCATTTCCTCGGCGGCCGTCCGCTGAAGCTCGTGCGGCACCTCCATGGCACCACCTTCTACCACAAGGGACCCTTGCCGCCGATCCCGCCAGAGGTCCATCAGCTCCGCATTGAGAAACGCGAGGGCGGCGAAGGTGTGCGGCTCTGGGTCGATGATCTCGCCGGTTTGCTGGGCCTTGTCGAAATCGGCGCGGTCGAACTGCATCCCTGGGCGGCGACGGTCGACGATATCGAGCACGCCGACACGCTGATATTCGACCTGGATCCCGGCGAAGGCGTGGCGTGGGAGTTCGTCGTCGAGACCGCGTTGCGGCTACGAGAGCTTCTTCAGGCGGAGGGCCTTCAGAACTGGCCGAAGCTCACCGGCGGCAAAGGCGTTCATCTGATGGCCCCTCTTCCGGAAAAGATGGCCCACAATGCTGTGCACGCTTATGCCAAACGGCTGGCGCAGCAGTTCGCGAGCAGCGATCCCGACCGCTACCTCACGTCGGCACAGCTTTCGCACCGGCCGGGCAAACTTTTCCTCGATTACCTGAGGAATGGCCGCGGCACCACCGCCGTCGGCACCTATTCGCCCAGAGCTCGTCCGGGCTTTCCCGTCGCGGCACCTGCGCCCTGGGAAGAAATCGAGCGCAGGATAAAGCCGGACGCATTCACAATGACCCGTCCACCTAGACGACGTCGCGGCATGTGAACTTTAACCCGAAAATTCCTGGATTAGGTCGCAGGTTTCACTTGATACATTATGCGATCTTGAACACGTGTCCAACGCGCGCGATTGAGGCGCTCGCCCTCCGCTCCGCCGAAAAGGCAATCACCGCTCAACGCCCCCGAAAACCCTCACGGCTGTTCGCGCTAGAATTGCAACCGCAAATTGAAACCCTTGTCTTTGTGAGGTGGTCCGCGCTCCAGTAGGGGCGCCGGCGTCAGCCATCGTTTACCCCGCCAGGTTCGTCGGAAGACTATATTGGACGCAATAGCTCTCACCGCCGCGTCTGGAGGACAGCGACAACCAGGAGCGCCACGATCCCGGCGAGCAGCCCGAGCCGCTGCGTTAGGCTTGGAAGAAGAACGCCCTTTGCTTGACCTTCGGGAACAACAGCGTCAATAAAATTCACTGTGTCTCCCAACACAGAGATTACGGTTAATGCGGTTAGAACGGCAACAATCGTGTTCAGCCTGTCTTGCTTGCGCTTGTCGTCCTCGGCCTGAATGGAATAGAGCACATCGCAGTTATCGAGGATTGCGTCTCGCCGTTCGGCTATCCTCGCATCACGTGAAAATTTGGAGAAATAGGTTTGGTCCTCATTGCTGGGGGTAACAGTTGAGAAATTCGCAGTATTGCTGAGGGCGAGAGCGAACGAATGAAGTCTGTTCAAGTCCCGCGCGCCTAATGCACCGTCGCTGTTTACATGCGCAATTCCGTCGAACTGTCGGCCAATCTCACTCTCCACTCGGCGCTCGAACGATCTTAGCGCCGCATCGAAGACATGGGCTATTCGTATGCAGTCAACCATGCGGCCGACCTGGGCGGTGGGAGGCTCGGGCATGTCATCCCAACTTCTCGGAAGCAACACAACGTCTTCCCACCGATAGTACATGGCGCCATGGTATTCGAAGGAGATGAGTTCGTAGTCGGAGAGAGCATCGGCATGATTGTCGTCGGAGCTCAACCTCTTTCCCCTAAATACGAGGCCACCGTGTGCGTACGCTTCTCCGTCGTCAAGGTCCGTTAACATGAACACGGGCACAAAAAACGGGATGAGCATTCTCTCTCGATAACCTTTCACCGGTTCACTCGGCTCCGGCAGCGGGCGCTCAGAAATCCGTTCAAGCTGGGGTTTCCACGCGAACAACCAATCCGAGATGCGGCCAATGAGCGTTCTTTCCGCGTTCAAGCGTCCCATAATGTGTGCCTCGATCGCGGCCAGCCAAGCGTTGGCAATGTCTTCCCTGTAGGCTCCGAACTCGAAGCATCGAGATATCCCCTTGACGAGTGATGGCGGCAAGCCTCCGGCGAACTCCACGTAGAAGAGAACGGTGCCCACACCGTATGCCGTCAGTTCAGCACGGTCGATTGGGTGCGAATTTACCAATGCCCTCACTTTAGAAACGTAGGTGTCCTTCGTCATTTCGCCCGGCACCCAAGCGGTTTCGAACTCCATTCTTTCGAGTTGAGCGGCGGCAGCACTGCGCCACCGGTCAAGTGTCGTCGGCTCGTCGGACTTCGTCCGCCTTTCGGCAAGGAGGTTCAAGGTGGTGCCAAGGCCGAACGGATTCACTATTTCGACAACATCCGCGTCGTTCTTGCCGGTCAAAGCAGCAATGTGGAATGCCCCGTCCTTGAGGCCAAAGGATCTGCCCAGATCAAAACATGCTATCAACGCCAGCCGCATGCCCTCTCCTCCTCCCCCTCGTTCAACACAGACCACGTGTGAGAGCGCGTGTCCCTTTGCCTCGGTCGTGCCGCAGTAGTTTACCTCGGGTAAACTCTAGAGAGGGCGCTCCCCACTCCGTTCATTGAAACGACATCCCAAGATAATCTAAGTTAAACTCCAATACAGATACCACAAACTAGCTATGCTGCATCTGCGATAACCCGATTTAGGTAGTATTTATTCAAAACGATGTCGATAATCTGGGAATGGACGTGCATCACGCGGTCAATTATACTAACCTTGCCCCCTGATGACGTCTCAGGTGGGCTTGACCCTTCTATCGACGTGGCTGTCGGGGCTTGCGATGTCGACGGAATCTCGTATTCGGTTTGTACTTAGCATCGATGGCGGGGGCATCCGCGGGCTGATTCCTGCCCTCGTCCTGGCGCGGCTTTCGGATCTAATGGAGGAAACCGCTCGCGAGGCAGGCACGAAAGCGCCGCCGTTAGCCCACGCCTTCGACCTGATCACCGGGGCATCAACGGGGGGAATCATCGCGATTGGTCTGAGCGCCCGTAGTAAGCCGGGCTTTGATACGCCGCTGCTCACGCCAAGGGAGCTCGTCGCGTTCTACAGGGAACGCTCGGCCACGATGTTTCCAAGAGTGCGCTTGCACAACTGGCGCAGGCTCATAGCTGTAGCCTACGATCATAAGCCGCTGGAAGAGATTTTTGCTGAAATTTTACAAGGCCGGCGTCTCAGCGAGGCCGTCACCAGTCTCATTCTGTATGCTTACGATATTGGTATACGGAAGCCGCGATACTTCAAAAACCGTAAGGACCTACAGCCTGCTGAGGACGAAGATTTCTATCTCGCCGATGTCGCACGGGCGATCACCGCAGCCCCGACGTTCTTTGCACCAGCCATGATTGCATCACTCGGCAGTGACAGGAAAGCTTATTGCATAGATGGCGCCGTCTTTGCGAACAATCCAGCTCTGATCGGCTACATCGAGGCGCATAAGCTCTTCAACGCGGAGGATCGAATCGTCATTGTTTCGGTTGGTGCGGGGCACGCGAACCGACGCTACGCCGTACACGACACAATGCGGTGGGGTTTTCTTCCCTGGATCAATCCGCTGCAGCGAGCACCGCTACTCGACATGATGATTGATGGGCAATGTGACAGCGTTGACCATCATCTGGCGGAGTTACTCGGCCGTGACACGGACTACTTTCGGTTTGACGCGCCGCTACCTCTGCAATGTGCAGCCATGGACAACAATTGCAAACGTAACATTGATGATCTTGAGGACATCGCGGCGTCGCTGATCGCCGAACGCGACTACACCCTTCGGCGGGTCGCTCGTTTGCTCATTGCGGAGGCCAGTCGCAAGCGTGGCTTGGCGGAAGCGCCCGCTCCATCAACAGGACCGGTTGGAACAAAATCCAGCCAGTTGCCTGGAGACGCCGACTACTTTTGACGACATAGTGCGATTGCTAGGTTCGAATGCAATCGCGCTATCTCATTTCGGCTTCTTTCGAGGGTCCGTGGTCTTTCCAGTCTTGGTTTCGGTCTGTTGGGAGTCTGTAAGCCCCATCGCTTTCCGCAGCCGGTTCAGGAGATCAGCGTCCACCGGGTTTGTAGCGGGCAGACCCGGTGACGGTGGCGGCTCAACGGCGGTCCTGCGTTCTGGGCGAATGTATTCTTTGAGGGGCCTGCGCACGAGGGGCATGGGATCTAAGGCTGCATTGTAATATGGATTGTCGTCATAAAGCCCTTCGAATGCCGGGTCGGAACGATAGTTCGGGACCTTCGCGATCACAGCCTCGTCGCCGGCAAGCTGCAGGAGCATTTCGTCGCGCTCAAGGTCGAGCACCACATGGGGATCAGGGAAGCCAACCAGCGCGGCCATTTCCTGCGCCGCCAGCATAGTGTTTGCGCCGAAGCACTGGACGGCGCGACAGTTGTTCAGCATTGTCTGCCAGTCATACGGATAGAGCAACTTCAACTGGCTCGGGTCCTGCCAAAAACTCCACGTTTGCAGGCCATAGCCGCGCAGGAGCGTGATCGCCTGGCGCAGCCCGTCGAGCGGTCCGAGCTGCGCCGCCTCGTCGAGCAAGAAGAGGGTTGCGTGCTGGGGTTTGGCACGCCTGCGGACAATCGCGGTGATAAGCGACCCGATCCAGAGCCGGAGCAATCTTCCGAGCGACTCCAGCATGTGCGGCGGCACGACGATGAAAATCGACAATGGCTCGCCGCGCGTAACGTCATCGAGCGAGAAACTGGATACATCAGTGTAGCGCTGGACCAAGGGGCCTCGCATAACAGCAATCCCCTCCTGAGCAAATGAGAGATAGCCGCCGACGGTAGCGTCGGCAGCGATTGCTAGCATGTCGGCGGCGCGCCGCGCCTCCGGATGGCGGGACGAGGCTAGAATCTCGGCGAGTTCTGGCGGTCTCGACGCGCCAAGTCCGATGAGCTCTCGAACACGTGACAGCGTATGCTCCGAGGAGTCGAGGTCCGTCACGACATGAAGGATGACGCCGAGCAGGAGCTCACGCCCGCGGTTGGTCCAGTACGCATCTCTGTCCGCTCCGCTAAACGGGAGCAATCCCGCGGCGAGCGAAGCGGCGTAGTCGACGCCCATAGGCTCGTGGGGATCGACGATGTCCAGCGGGTTCAGACTGTCGCTTTCCAGGCCCGTGACTTCCATCGGATCGAGAACAATGACGCGTTGGCCCATTTCACGCCGCCGTCGCGCCGTAATCGCAACATTCTCGCCCTTTGGATCGATCACGATAATCGGTCCCGGATAGCGCAGAAGCGTCGGAATGACACACCCGATCCCCTTGCCGGCTCCAGTTGGCGCAATTGTAATGAGATGCCCCTCTGCAGCCATGAGAACCGGATCAGCGTAACCTGTTTCGGGACTCTTCTGCGGATTGCCAAAGGTAAATCCGATTGGCTGGCGCAGGTGCTGCTTCTCCGCGGACCACCCTACGAGAATGCCGGGCTCGTCGACTCGTTCAGGCAGGCGAAGGGCTGCCTGTGCCGCCGCGCCGACAAACCCTGCGGCAATGTCTACCATCAGCTTAACCTTCCTGTGACGTCGGACCCGGAACGGCTAGACGGATCGCGCCTTCGAACCGTTCGGGGACTAGGCGTAGATTGCTGACCAGCTCCTCCTCGTCCTCCATTGCGACTAAGCCGTGGTGAAACACGCGAAAATGACTCTTGAAGAGACTATTGCCGTAAAGCACCCGTGCTTCGATCCGGACCGAGTGCTCGTCGCGCCCAAGGACACGCATCGGCGCCAGCGCGGTCTCCGCAGCTGGCCGTTCGGCGGCCGCAGTCTCTTGCCATCGAAGACCCGCGGCGGATTCGGTAATGCGAAACCGTCCGTTTTCCCCGCGCGTGCCGCTACAGAATAGGCGCAGATAGTCGAATTGGTCTGCCTCGGCATTCAGGCGCAATTTCGTTAGGTTTATCTGGTGGAAGACCTGGCTCGTACCGTTCAACGGCAATACACCGCTGTCGCCGTAAACCAAGGCAAGAACACCCACAATGCCGGACGCGTCAACCACTTGGGCCTCGACCAGAAGCCAATTCCCATAAAAGTCGAGAGGCCGTGCGCGCAATTTTGTAATGCGCCGCTTCCAGTGGCGTAGCGATCCTGCCGCGGCGATGCGAGCTGTCAAGTCGAGAGCAACATCCCCAAGGAGGTCCCGCCACGGACCGGGTATGATCGGCTCCAAGCACCAGTTGTGGTCTGACCCGCCTGTTGCAGCCATTTCCACAATCCACCCACGCGCTGCCAGACTGCAAGGCGCCCTTCGCTTTCCAGCGTCAGGACAATGACTCCCGCCCTGTGCTGGTCTCTAAACCAGCCAATCCAGCAATAGCTCCTGTCATTTGCAGACAACAGATACCCGATAGTGTTACCACTAACGAGTCAATGCAGCCCTCAGGTGGGGACCGCGCGGCGTGAACGGCTTTGCGTTGCGTAAGTTGTCGCTGGCATTTGATTAGGTTCTTCCTCACTTTACCCGCGACGGCACAGTCAGGCGTGACGATCGGGCCCCCGCTGATCGGCATCATCTGGCGCTGCAGCGCATCCCGATGGGACCCGAACGAAAGTCTGAGAAACGGTGCAGACCGACTCGTCGGGAAGGGGAATGCCGAAATGCCGCCTTAGAAGTAGACTTCCGCTGATCAGGAAAAGGCTCAGCAATCGAACTGTGACTTCCGCGACTGTTCCAGGCAAGGACCAAACCGATAAACACCAGAACTCTGTGCATGGCGCTCGTGTGTTCGACCCGAGGTGAACGTTATCTTGAACTATCAGCTAATTTGTGCGGCTAACCCACACTGGCTAATCGCCCGTGAAGGTTCGGCCTAAACTGAAACTCTGTAGACGGTCGATCCTCGTGCGTCAGTAGGGGAACAAAAGGAAGTATGATCTCGAAGAAACTGCTCTCCGCGCAGCCGGGAGCGCGATCTGAC
>NZ_JCAXDX010000026.1:0-20030 GCF_059758575.1 Sinorhizobium sp. GQ132
AGTGGAAATACCCGATCCTGTTGGCGACGACCCAAAGGGTCCCGAGTGGCTCCGTCCGTCCTATATATAGGGGAACGAGCAAAACCTCTGGCAGCGACAAGCCCGCTGGTATCCAGTTATAGACGCGTTCCGGATGGATCGCCAGTGTTGGCGCGCTGCGGTCGAGCGTAATGCCACACGGCGAGTAATCGCGGGGAGTAGTCGCCCCGTTGAACGGCGACAGAATTCCCTTCAGATTATGCCAGCGGAACACCGGGAGGGCGGTGCACGCCCGATCGACATATGTTGTCCATCGTGAGATCAAGCCACATGGTTCTCCAGTGTGCCGCCGAAAGTCTTTGATTACCCTCGCCGAACGGGCGCTGCATCAGCACGGTTGTCCACCACAGGCTCAGCTTGACGCCACCGAGCTCAAGACCCGGCCTTCTCGAAGCCGAGGCGGCGATGCAGAGCAATGGACCCTTCGTTACCGCTGTTGTCGATCACGGCAAGCATCTGACGCCACGGCCCCCCTCCCACAACGGAGTGATGACTTTGAAGCCGCTCGCTTGAGAGGGATGAGTCACGAACGACCACGAGGGGGCTCGAACGTAGGCAGGGAGCGCTCCATTGACGAGCTTGCGGACGGTCCCGCTCTGTGCTCAGCAAAGCGCAGCGATTTACGCCGCCCGACTGGGCGCCTTTAGCTGGTTCGGCTGTCGGCCAACCTGCCGGCCGAATGATATTTAACCGAACTTTACCAGGTTGAGCGCCGGCAGCGGTACGCCAGGGAACCGCACGAGCCTTGCGTCGATCGCGATCGGTCCAAGGTCGATTCCCGCGGAGCCGAGCTTGGTCACACGAAAGCCGACCTTGGCCTTAGATCTGGGTTCGTCGCGAGAGTAGAACAGCTACCTTCGGCGTGTGGTCGCCCGAGATCAAAAGGCGGCAAAGGCGATGTCGTCATCGCAGTCCTATGGTCGAACTTCCCGAGGCATTGTCTTGTCTTCCGGAGGTGGGCAGGTCGTATCGTGAGCGATGCAACCAGTCCGATCGTGTGACCGCTGTTCAAGCCGGCCGAATTCAACGGCCGTCTCTCCAGGGAAGTCTTCCCAAGCCTGGTGCCGGGCGCTCGCGTCGTGAAACAAGGCCCTTTGCGCGCGCACTACGAGCTGTAGTATCTTTCCGAGACGGCGCAGCGCGAGGGGCAGAAGCATGAACCTTGAAGACCTTTACCGGCTTTTGCGGAACGGTCATATCGAAGCGCAAGGAATCATCGACACGGTCCCCGATCCTCTCCTTGTGCTTGACCGGAACCTGTGCGTCCGATCCGCCAGTCGGGCATTTTTTGCGACTTTCAACGTCGACCGTGACGAGACAATCGGGCAGCACCTCTATGAACTGGGCAACGGGCAATGGGACATTCCTGAGCTGCGCCGTCTGCTCGAAGAGGTGATCCCGAGGAGCACGGCGGTCGTGGACTGTCGAGCATGACCTTCCGAGCATTGGCCGGAGAACGATGCTCGTCAGTGCGCACCGGTTGTTCCATCCCGACAACAACAGCCGCACCTTGCTACTCTCGATCGTGGACGCCACGGAGCGACGACTGCTCGAGGCCGAGAAAGATGTGCTCTTGGGTGAGCTCCGGCATCGCATGAAGAAACTGCTCGGCTTGGTGCAGGCCATTGCGCGCCAGACCAAGGCCTCGGATCGAACGGGCGAGGAATACCGCGACGCCTTCCTCGGTCGGTTCAATGCGCTGGTGCAGGCTTATGATGCGGCTTACGCGGAAGAGGGCGAGGCTGACCTCCGAGAGGTACTTCAGCGATCGCTCGCGCCCTATTCAGAAGGATCGCTCGGAGTTCTCGTCGAGCCAGGGCAGAGCGTATCGCTTGCGTCGAAGCAGATCATGCCGCTGAGCCTGATTGTTCACGAGCTCGCGACCAATGCGATCAAGTATGGCGCGCTTTCAACACCCTCTGGACAGGTTCGCGTCCGCTGGGAGGTTGAGGAAGCAAGTGCTCCGAGTGTACGGCTCGTGTGGGAAGAGAGCGGCGGCCCTTCGGTAACTGCGCCGTCCTCCTCCGGTTTCGGCACGCGTCTTATCGAGTTCGCTGTCAGTCGCGAATTGGCAGGACGGGTGGAACTGAACTATGCACCTGCCGGTTTGGTTGTCGAGATCGTCGCACCGTTAGGATCGGTCTCATAAATCGAGGCTGGTCGCATGCATAAGACCGTGCTTGTCGTGGACGACGAGTTCCTCATCGCGATGGATTTACAGCTGCTGCTCGAGCGACACGGCTGGTGCGTGCTCGGAACTGCCGCAACGGTGAAGGAAGCGCTTGAACTTTTGGCTCGCGAATTGCCGGCTGTGGCAATTCTTGACGTTACCCTCAGGGACGGTTCCGTAACGCGGCTGGCCGAGGCTCTGCGCGAGCGGAACATACCGTTCGTCGTGGCAAGCGCCTATAGCAGCCCGGAGCTTATCGGCGGAGAAATCCTGGCCGGAGCGCCCAATGTCGGCAAGCCGACCGAAGAGCGTCGCCTGCTGGCCGTTTTGGATGAACTGGTCCGCTCCTGAGCCTTCGAGTCCCGCACTTAGTCTGACCAACGTCGTCTTTCCGGAGTCGGAGGGGGCCGAGCAGCGCGATCAGTTCGCCGGAGCGGATGTCGAGTGTGACGTCGACGAGTGCCGGGAAGCGGCCGAATTCCTTGCGTAAGTTCTCGACACGAACTTCCATGCTGCGTGCGCCTTCAATCTCCGGGCGGCGTTGATTTCGTCATTGTGGCAAGGCCAAATTCCGCTGCCCAGCACCGCCGGACTAGCGCCTCGGCTTGTAGATCTGGTCGAGAACACCGCCAGCGCCGAAGAACCTCGCCTGAGCTCCCTTCCACCCGCCCAACTCGTCAATGGTGATCAGTTTGGGATCGGCGAAGCGCGCGAGCTCATTGGGTCCACTGCCTTGGACTTGAACGGCGATAATAGTGTTTGGCGACGACCTTCTGGCCCAGGTCGCTGGAGAGATAAGTCGAGGTAGGCCTCCGCCACCTTTCGGGTGCCCTTGCTATTGGCCGCCGCCTATGAGCGCCACCGGCTGTTCGGCCTTGGTCGAAGTCGATGGCGTGATGATCTCGAAATTGTCCGGGCCGAGCTAGGGCGTGGGGGCAATCTGCTCACTGGCAAAGGAGATAGCGCGGCTGGAAGCAGCTTCACATCCGCGGCCGGGCGAAATCACCGGTCTTGGGGTCCATCACCCAGAGCTCGCCGGTCGAGATGTCGAACCAGGCACCGTACAGATGCAGTTTTCCCTTCGATTCGAGAATGTTCACGCACGGGAACGTCCGGAGATTGGCGATGGAATTGCGGATCGATACGCGTTCCAGCGCCCGCTGGCGCTCCGCCGGCGTCATGACGTCGTTGCCCTGGATGTGCTCGGCGGCCGGTTTCAGGAGGTTCATCCAGCGGCCGATGAAATCGCCCGGGGAGAGGGGCTCGGCGTCTGGGTCGAGGGCCGCCTTGATACCGCCGCAGCGGCCGTGCCCCATCACGACGATATTGGTGACACGCAGCGACTGGACCGCGAATTCGAGCGCCGCCGAGGTCGAGTGATAGTGCCCGTCGGGCTCGTAAGGCGGCACCATGTTGGCGACGTTGCGCACGACGAAGAGCTCTCCCGGGCCGGAATCGAAGATCGTTTCGGGTGCAGCGCGGGAGTCGCAACAGGCGATGACCATCGTCTTCGGTTTCTGACCGCTCTCGGCGAGCGTTTTGTAGCGCTGCTGCTGTTCGTTGAAGCGACCGCTCATGAAATTGCGGTAGCCGGTCAGAAGATGTTCCGGAAAGCCTTGTATGTCCATCGGTAACCCCGCGTCATCTTGATCGCTCCTGCCGCTGTCAAAAAAAGACGCACGGCGCTGCAGGAGCCATGATACGCCGAAATGTAACGGTGGCCTGGAGCGCTTGGAAGAGCGAAGCGCGCTTACGAACCATTTTCACGTTGGTGCTACCTTGCGCTCTGGCTGGGATGCTTAAGGGCGGCGCATTTGCATATTCCCATCAGCTGTTGGGTGTCGATACTGCGCCCATGCCGCCGCAGGGGCGGCATAAAGCCAGAGGTCAGATAGAGAAATCTCGCCTTCGCCCGGCAAAGGTAGCGCTAAGCGGCCATGCAGTGCGCTTTAAGGACGCGTTATCTTGAAGGGAGCCGCATGCGTAAACGCCTGCGGGCGGTGAAGCGCTGGAGAAACGGGAGGCAGCGCTGACGTGCTGCGCCGCAGCGTTTTAGCTCCTCGCAAGAAAGCTGTAGGCGCAAGTTCAGACCCGATAGTCTGCCGTAGATCCGAAGGAATCTCCGCGCACGGTGCGTTGGCAGTCGGCGCCGGACGCTTGCCGATCTCACTCGTCAGTCCCGACCTGGCAGCCGGCACACTTATGCTGCAGAGTCCAAGGCTGCGAAATATCGCTCTGGGCGCTCTAACCGTCACGGCGTTTGCTCAACGCCCGTGTTTCCGCCTTCCTCGTGGTATACGTCGTGCGTTGAGGTCGCGTCGCCGCCGCCATTGGACATTGGCGGGGGAGCGGCGCAATCTGCCGAAGCCTCGTCAAGACGCAGGCAGGTAGATTGTTCTTTGACGATGGCGTGAAAAGAGGAGCGCGGGCCGTAGTCATTCTGCCTTCAGCCTAGACGCGCCCGGCTTCTGCGGATCAATGGTTCGCCGCCGCCATCGCGACGGGAACTTCGTTGTCCCCTGAAGCGGAGCGGACATGCCGCCGGCATGTGGCGGCGCAACCGCACCGTCGGAGCTTCGTTCCTCGTTTCATCGGCTTCGGTATGGCGCTGACTGTTCCAAGTCAGTGTACATCTTCGCCCGAACTTCGTTTGTGTTTGCCCAGGCAAGTTGCTAATGTGGTAGCCGGCCAGTCGGTGCCTCGGAGCCGGGACCGAGTGCGTCGCGCACCGATGTAATCCCCAATGGGAGGCGGCCACGAAGACGGGAAAAGGACGCAGACTGGATGGTGGATCTGAACTCGGCGCGGTGAGCCCCTCCGCGCCGGTGATCGATACCTCAGATACCGCCACGCGCGACTTGCTCTACCGGACACACGCGCGCGCAGACAGCATGGCGTTTTGCCGAAGAGGTACTAAAGGTACTCCCGGCAGCCATCTACACGACGGACGCTGATGGGCGGATTACCTTTTTCAACGAAGCCGCTGCGGAGCTGTGGGGCGTGCGTCCCGAACTCGGCACAAGCGAATTCTGTGGTTCCTGAAAGCTCTATTGGCCAGCCGGCAAGCCGCTGCCGCATGACGAATGTCCGATGGCCATGACTCTGAAGCAGCGGGTGCCCGTGCGCGGATACCAGGCCGTCGCCGAGCGTCCCGACGGAACCCGGGTGCCATTTGTCCCCTTTCCCACGCCACTCTTCGATCTGGTGAATTCGTCGGGGCGGTGAACATGCTGGTCGACATCAGTGAGCTCAGGGCCTCCGAGCGACGTGTTCGCGAGAGCGACACCAGGTTTCGCGAGATGTTCGAAAACGCTGGGGTGGCGGTGTGGGGACGATACGTCGGCGCAAGGACGTGGTGGTGGTTGCGCGGAGACTCCGATGTACCTGGAGGTCGATACTCGGACACCAAGGGAACAGAGACACGAGGACAGAGGCGAGAGCCTTCACCGTAAGGGATTAGCCCCGTCATTCCAAAGCTGCGTCTCCTGCCGTCCTGTCATTTAGCAACTGCGAAATTGCGACGATCAATTGTGACATGACGAAGGGTTTTTCGATCATGATACTCTTAGGAACGCCTTGAGAGGCCCAATCGGGAGCACTGTCCCCACTGATGTAGACGACCGGCATCTCAGGGTCGATCTCCCTTGCAATGCGGGCGACATCCCAACCGGTTGGGGATTCAGCGAAGCGGATGTCCGTCACTATTCCGACGATGGCGGACTCTGCGGCTTTCAAGTGCTCGATTGCTTTCTTGCCGCTCGTCACCGCCAGAACCATGAACCCGGCCTCCTTAAGGCCGTCTTCGAAGTCCAACAGCAGGAGAGTCTCGTCTTCTGCGAGCAATATGGTGACCGATTCCAATGCATGTCCCCCGAGAATATGGTTCCCGTGAACGCGCAGCATGGCAAACGGTTCCCTCAAATGTGACTGGATTCGGCGCCTTGCTCAGTTTCCTCGAGACCGGTGTTCGGGCCGCAGCTGCGACCAATCACGTTCGTGACTTACCGGCCTGCGTCACGGGTGCCGCACTATGTTCGAAACATTCGATCAGCATTTCGGTAAGGACACGTATCTTTCTTGCGGGATGCTGCCCCGGCGGGCGGATAACATATATGCCTGCCGGAGGCGGGGGATAGCGTGTCATGACCGGAACCAACGCGCCGGCGGCGAGAGCCAGTGCGTGGTCGGCCTTGAACCGTCCCCGTGGATGAACCGTAATGATCTCGTCGCCATCCATGAATTGCCAGGCTTCCGTTCCTTGCATCAGGGCCTGGTGGGTGATGAGCGCCTCCGGCGTCTCGGGGAAACCATGCCTGCTGATATACTCCGGGCTTGCGACCAGCCTCCCGTAAAGTGGCCCGACGCGTTTTGCGATCATATTGGAGTCCTGCAGATAGCCTACCTGGATGGCGCAATCAAAACCTTCCGAGACGAGATCAACGAAACGGTCGCTGTAGGAAGCATGGATGTGGAGCTGCGGGTGACGTCGCGCCATGTCCGCGAGCACGGGGGCGAAGTGGGTCGGGCCAAAGGAGAGCGGCACGGCAATTCGCAAGCGGCCGCAAAGGTCACCGGCGGGTAGGATCGTTTCCCTAGCCTGGTCGATCTCGGCGCAGACCCTTGCTGCATGGTCCCGAAACGTTATCCCGGCTTCTGTGAGTGCCGCGCCGCGGGTCGTTCGTTCAAGAAGCTGGACGCTAAGTTCCGCTTCAAGCCGGAAGAGCCGCCGACTGACCATTGACTTGGAGACGCCGAGACGCCGGGCGGCGGGCGAAACACCCCCGGCCTCAGCCACTTCCACAATGTCCGCAGTTCCTCGATACCCACTTAGCGTTCCCCATCCCGCGACACAACTTGGCACAAAGCGAGGCTACCGTATCGCAACCGCGAATGACAGTGTTCGCGTCGCAGGCGGCGCGCCGCTGTCGGCGCATGTCTGCCAGTAACCGATCTCACACAAACGGCAGCAGAGGATTATCCATGAACTTTCGTAACGGCCTTGCTTCGCTTCTTCGTCCCGAAGACTCCGTGCTGGTACTGATCGACCACCAGCCTTACCAGCTCGCGAACCTTAACAGCCACGATCCACAGATGGTGGTCAACAATGCGACGGCTCTCGCGAAGGCCGCCAGAGCCTTCAGCGTCCCCACCATTCTGATCAGCGTGATCGCTGACCGTGGCGGCCTCATTTTCCCGCAAATCACCGACGTGTTCCCGGGCTAAGAGGTGATCGACCGTACATCCATCAACACCTGGGAAGACAAGAAGGTGGTGGACGCGGTCAAGTCGACGGGGCGCAAGCAGCTGATCATTGCTGGCCTGTGGACCGAGATATGCGTCGCGATGCCGGTGATCCAGGCCCTTGGCGAAGGCTGGGACGTGACGGTCATCGCCGACGCCTCGGGCGCTGTTTCGGTAGAGGCTCACGAGGTCGCCATCCAGCGCATGATCGCGGCCGGCGCAAACATGATGACCTGGCTGGCGCTGGCGGCGGAATGGCAGCGCGACTGGGCCCGGACCGAGCACGCCGCAGAGTTGACCGACGTGCTCAAGCAGCATGCCGCGGGTAGCGGCATCGCGTACCTGTGAGAGCAGCAACTGCGCAACACGCCAGTGCCGAGCAACGCAGGCTGATTTGAGCGGGGATGACGAGAACAATGAACGAAGCGATGTATTGCTTATCTAGGCTCGTCATCCCCATCCGTTGGACGCCAAGTTCGAGGTCTCGGTTGGGTCATAACCGGAAATTCCGGCTCGTAACCACGAGCTTTCGCAACCGGTCGATTTGCGCCGTAGCGCGATCAGGCTCGTCTGACTGCAATGGGATCGAGGGCAGTCGTTCTCAGCCTGTCTGCTACTTGACACGGCATGCTCACGTTCTGTGCTGTATAATGTATCGTCGGGAACCGCCGTGAGCCCGTGAGAGGCGCCCGGATTGTTCGGGGAATGCGAAGATGTCCCTCCTCTCGGCGCCGGGATGTTGCGACGAGAGAGAATGCACTGCAAGGCGCGTTGGATCATGTGAAATGTCTGTCGGGGATGCTTAGATCGTTGCTCATGATCCAGCTTCGCGGTCACTCAAGCTGACAGGGTCCGGCGAAAAACTTGTCTGATCCGGAGATATCGGCCTGAAGCTCAGGTGGCGAGAACCCTTGCGCGCCAGCTTACGGATAGCAATCTGAGTCAACGATCGCCTTGGCGTACTGTGAAGCTGCTCAGAAACGACGCTGAATGAGGTGCGATAAGGAATGGTGCTCGCATTGCCTCATTGATGTTACCGAGCGATTTGGCGGGTGGAAGAACCGGCGTCATCCAGTCGCCATTGAGGACCTCAAGGGCCGACTGGATGACGCCAGGCTTTCACCGCTATCTGCACCGCCCGCAGACTTTTTGTTCGTGAAGCGCCCGAACCGCGTCTGATCGACGTTCATCAGCCGCTGCTGCAGCCGGTGCTGAGCTTCGAGCGATCCGCGACATTCGACCGTCGTGATCAGCAACATCCGGAGCCCCCGCCTAGCGAGCGCGCGCCAACCGGCTCCGTGCCTGTCCTTGACGGCATCTCTCTGGCTTTTGCGAGATGCACAACTTACCCTCGTATACGCGCAATACTGATTCCATGTGAGTGGTCCAGTCCGAACGTTCTTGCAGCAGTGGGCATATGCGGAATGCGGAGAGACGCCGCTCTGCACACGCATCAATAATCTTTTATTGGGCGATGGATATCCGGAATGACACACCGACTGCGGTATTACGAAGCGGTTGAGCAGTTGCAACTGGGCCGCCGACTCCAGCAATGGAATTGGCAGCTGGCCGGGTCACCTCCGCTCGGGATCGACATAGACGATGCCGAGATCGATGTCGTTTGCTCATTCGCAGAGCCCGCCATCTTTGCCGAGACTATGTGGAGCGAGTTCGAGGCCGCTGGCGAGTTCAGGATTTGGCAACGGACTACGAAAGAGAGGCCTGTCGTCGCGCGGTTTCGCGCCTTTGGTTGGGAGGTCGAAATCTATGGTAGCTCAGTTCCACTGCGGCAGCAGCTGGCCGTTCGCCATTATGAGATCGAGAAGCGGCTTCTATGTCTCGGTGGTGATCGTCTTCGCACTTCGGTACGAAGGATGAAACAGAGCGGCATAAAAACCGAACGGGCTTTTGCTATGATCCTCAACTTGACGGGCGATCCGTATGAGGCACTTCTCAGGCTGGAAGACGTGAGCGACAGTCAACTGGCTGAACTTTTTGCGGGAGCCGGACTGGCGGGCGATTCGCATTGACGTATCCCATCGGCTTACTGAGACGGGAGCGATGACGATCTCGCCGCCGCGAGAGAATTCCCTGTTTCAGCCGGCTCGCATTCATGCGCGCAGACATTATAGATGCGGCAGTTCGGACATGTTTGCAGTACCGGTGGGCCCGGATCAGTAGCCGGTCGGCACACTCGCGGCGCACCAGGCGACTGAGTTATCTGTGGTCGCATACTTTGGGCTGATCTGGTTCGCCAAGGCTGGACGCCGGGAGAGACAGGCCACGGGAGCACCGCATAGCCGTTCGCGAGCGGGTGTTCTTGCGGCTTCGCACCATGGTGATGAACCCGGTCGAGATGGTGCTGGACTGCGAAGTGACGTATGCCCAGTTATCGATCTACCGGCTCAGGTATCGGCGAGGAATGCCGAGGCCGAGGCTGCGGTACGGCGCGAAAGCGCAGAGGATGAACTATCCAGTTAGACGGCAACGGCAGCGGCACGACGCAATCAGAGAGCAGCGTCTGATCTCCGCTGGTGACCTCGAAGACGATCCCGGGCCGCTTCATGCTCTTGCAGTCTGGCCAGCGCTCAAAATCGATCCATTCGCTCATGGCTTTTCCAGCCTCCTCAAAGCAGGAAATCGCTTCCGGAAAGAACCGAAAGATTCATCACCTTGATCTGGAAATCTGCAAGGCCGTCGCCGTTGACGTCGCCTGAGACTATCCCACTCCTGAAGTTAAGTTCACCTGCTTTGCCGTGGAAGGCATTGCCGCCGATGAAGAGAAATGCCTGATCTCCACTGGCGCTTGTATTGGCATCAATGGAGCGCAAATCGATCCGATCGACGCCCCGCGCAAAATCATCGATGGCGTCCCTCGCAGCTGGTCGCGATTGCGTCGTCGCTTGGAAGACGAAAGTGTCTGAGCCGCCGCCGCCAATCAACCGGTCGGCGCCGTCCCCGCCGATGAGGGTGTCGTTGCTACCGCGCCCGTTGAGCACGTCGTTACCTGCAAGGCCGTTCAGAAGATTTGCGAGATTGTCGCCGCGCAAACTGTCGTTGAATGATGAGCCATAGAGCCGCTCGACGGACGCATAGGTGTCACCGGTCGCTTCGCCGGTGTTGGATCCGGGGGAATAGAGATCAACGACTACGCCCGCAGCGGCATCGTAGTAGTTCGCCAGATCGGTGCCATTGCCGCCGTCGAGCCGGTCGGCGCCGGCGCCTCCGACGAGATTATCGTTTCCTTCGCCGCCGATCAGGTTGTCGTTGCCCCCCCGCCCGAAAAACACGTCGTTCCCCGCAAGGCCGCTCAGGAGGTTTACGCGATTGTCCCCGCGCAGCGTGTCGTTGAACGCTGAACCGTAGAGCCGCTCGATCGACAAATAGGTGTCCCCGGCGGCTTCCCCTTTGTTGGTCCCGGGGGAATAGAGGTCGGCGACCACGCCGGCTGCGGCATTGTAGTAATTCGCCAGATCGCTGCCATCACCGCCGTCGAGCCGGTCGGCGCCGGCGCCACCGACAAGATTATCATTTCCGGCTCCGCCGATCAGGGTGTCGTTGCCGGCACGCCCGTGAAGAACGTCGTTGCCCGAAAGCCCGTTCAGAAGGTTTGCTACCTTATCTCCGGCCAGAGTGTCGCCGAAGGCAGAACCGTATAGCCGCTCGACGGACACATAGGTGTCTCCGGCTGCTTCCCCTCTGTTGGAACCGGGCGAATAGAGGTCGGCAACGACGCCAGCCGCGGCATTGTAGTAGCTCGCCAGATCGGTGCCGCTGCCACCGTCGAGCCGGTCGGCGCCCGCACCGCCGACAAGATTGTCGTTTCCGTCGCCGCCGGCAAGCCTGTCATTGCCGCCGTTACCCCAAAGAACATTTGCGGCACCGTTGCCGGTGATCGTGTCGCCGGCTGCGCCACCCTTCGCGTTCTCGATGAGCGAGCGCGTGTCCCCCTGAAACTGTAGCGCGTTGGCAATATTGCCGATCGCCACCTTCGAACCGTCGTAGTGCAGCTTCGCCAACTGCGCGGCCGAGGTGGTCGTCCATTCGCCCGGGCGGAGATCGACCTTCAGTGCAGTCGCGTAGTTGGAAAAATCGTAGGTGTCCGTTCCGCCGCCGTCCCATACCGTAAGCAGGATCTTGTTGCCGCCAGGGGCACCCTGACCGATCCCATTGGTGAACATCTCGCCCGACGTCGGGCTCCAGCGATATGTCGTATTTCCGCTGTGGGTGGTGAAATCCGCGCCGTACATATGCTGCACGGCAGCGATATCGTACATCATCAGCGATTGCGCATATCCCCAGGTCTCGTTGGTATAGCCGGCCGTGGTCGAGGCACCGACATAGGAACGGTAGCTCATCACCGTGTACTCCATCGAGTCGCGGTTCACCGGCATGACGTTACCCTCGTGGGCGTGTTCCAGTCCAAGCGCGTGGCCGGTCTCGTGAAGGAATGTCACATAGGCGTAGTTTCCCTTGACCGGTCTGCTGTAGTGGCCGGATGATTTGTTGAACCAGGCGTCGCCGCCTTCTGCCGCGGTCGAGGGGAAATAGGCCCAGGCGGTGCTCGGTGCGTCGGACGAGGCGAGGCGGAGATCGGCGTGCTTGGTCGCACTCTCCGTGATCTCGGTGAATGAGACGTTGGCGACGGAGGAAAACT
Source organism: Sinorhizobium sp. GQ132 (assembly GCF_059758575.1). Taxonomy (NCBI): domain Bacteria; kingdom Pseudomonadati; phylum Pseudomonadota; class Alphaproteobacteria; order Hyphomicrobiales; family Rhizobiaceae; genus Sinorhizobium; species Sinorhizobium sp. GQ132. The sequence goes on from NZ_JCAXDX010000026.1 coordinate 12,108, forward strand.
GATCGAGGGCTGCTCGCGTGGCGGCCTGCTGTGCGGCGTTCAAGACCGCAAAGCCCTTCAGCGGCTCGCCATTGCCGTAACCGGCCCCGTAAAATGAAGCGCTGGTCGGGAAACTGAACGTGAAATCCTTGACCGCCCATTTCCAGTCGCCGAGGAGACCGTCGATATAGGCGTTACCGGTCGTTGCATAGGTCGTCGTTGCAGGCATGGTCGCTCCGGCCGTCGCATTCAAAGATCGGGTCAGCAGCTGGGGCCAGCTCTCGTGCGAGCCCGCATGCTGCGCGGCGTTGATATAGACTGCATCGATCCTCCAGATCCATTCGGCCTGGTGGCCGATGTATCCGGTGGACGGGACTATCCGGTTGGCCTAGTCTAATCGTGCGGCCGCACCGCCGCTCGATTTCGTCGACCTTGATTTGCAGGTTGGTCGGCCAACGCTATTTGGTTGGTGAACGGTGCGAGGGTGCAAAGGCCATGCGAGGGGTCTGATTTCATTGTCTCCTAAGGGTAGATGACGGGCGCTTCGAAAATATCGGTGGTCGCGATCGCCGTCACCAGGCTCGCAAGTCGTCTGCGGAGTCTGGCGTCTGCAATTCTGGCGAAGGCACGGTTAAGTTCAAATCCTTCGGGCGTCGACAGGAAGGACATCAGGTCATGGCCCGTACCTGATGGTGTTGCATCGGCTCCGGCCGGGCGTGAGTCTTCGAAGAAGAACGAGATTGAGACTCCAAGCACCTCTGCTATGCGACTCAATCGGCTGGCGCCAACGCGGTTGATCCCCTTCTCATATTTCTGGACCTGTTGGAACGTGATGCCTAGCGCCTCTGCAAGTCGCGTCTGACTCATCCCGAGAACTGCGCGCTGCATTTTGATCCGAGATCCGACCTGTACGTCGATGTAGCTCGGCTGCCTTCCCTCTGAAGAGCTCAAAAATTTTCCCCCTATCCGTATGGTGCATAACCTCGCACCGTCTCGGTATGGGTATTTCAGATATTTCTTGATGAGAGGTTACGAAAACGCACCGGTCCACCTCCTGATGCCCGGCTGGAGTGGCGTGTGTCGAACAGGCGACGCAAACGGCGGGCGTCCCCGCATCGTTAAACGTCGACGTCGGCCCTGTCCGCAGCCGGCGCTGCTGCTCGCGGCGTAGGTGCTGACGGATGGCGGTCGATCTCGCTGCGGAGACTGACAAGGTCGATGAATTGATCCGCTTGTCTGCGCAAATCGTCAGCGATCATCGGCGGCTGCGTCGACAGAGTTGAGACGACCGTTACCTTTCTGCCCCTTCGCTGCAAGACATCGACGAGCGTCGTGAAATCGCCGTCCCCTGAAAAGATCACCAAATGGTCGGCCGTCCGCGCTTGCTCCATCGCATCGATCGCTAATTCGAGATCCATGTTCCCCTTGATCTTGCGACGGCCCTGAGGGTCGAGGAATTCCTTTGCCGGCTTGGTGACGACGGTGTAGCCGTTATAATCAAGCCAATCGATTAGCGGCCGGATCGAGGAAAATTCCAAATCTTCGATCACTGCGGTGTAGTAGTAGGCGCGCAAGAGGTATGCGCGTTTGCGAAAAGCTTCCAACAGCTTGCGGTAATCGATATCAAATCCCAAGCTCTTCGAAGCAGCGAAGAGATTGGCGCCGTCGATGAAAAGTACGATTTTCTCGCGCGGATCGAACATGGGTGCCTTCTTTCTTCCAGTCGATTGGCCTTCCGCTCCGCTCGCCTCGCTCGATCGCCAGAAAGCAGATCGACGCCGCCGCGGCGCACCAACGGGCCCGGTGATGAATCCTATAGATAGTAGAGGCCGCCGGCCTTTCGGCAATCTGGAGATGCGTCGAGCAATTGAATTGAGCTTAGACGGTTAACGCTTCGCTGCTCGCGCTCGATTCTGAAGAAATCGCGGATTCCGTCGGCGCGGCGCATGTCTCGAGAGCGGCCGTGATACCCGTCTGGCTGCCGCTGCGGCGTATCAGTGGTGGCCTGAGATGCTGTTCGAGATGGTCAATGGGGATCGGTCAAGGGGTATGCCCGGCGCGACCACGGGCAAGCGCGGCACGCCGATCGGCGGGCGCTGACGGGACCTCCTGATTTGCCGCGGCTTGTACCAGCGTGCGCATGCTCAGATTTTGTTCATCCTTACTGTAAGAGCGAGTTGAAACAGCGTCCACAAGATCCATGTTGCTCTTCGTGTGCCGAATTTCGGCTCTTATGTCACGAAGCCACCGTGCGCCATCTTCTTGTCGGGGTCTGATTGGATAAAACACCATGGAAAAAGCGCAACTCGGATCATCAAAGCAGCCCATGTGCGCCGACGATGAGCTCTCAGCTATCCTCGACGCGATCCCTCAGCCGATTATCGTCAAAGACGAGAACTCCCGGTTTCGCTTTCTGAACGATGCGGCTTGTGCACTACTTGGAAGAGCGCGTAGCGAGCTGATCGGCGGCACGGACCATGACATTCTGCCCGCGCCGGAGGCTGACCGTATTCGGGGCATGGATAAACAAGTTCTCAGCACTGGACAGGAATTCCTGTTCGAGCAAGAAATCCATGCACCGGATGGCAACGTCTGGAACCTTGTAACGCAAAAGCGACGCGCCGAACTGCCCCGCGGCGCCTCAACGCAGAAGCTCGTCGTGGCAACGATTTTAGATGTGACGGCTCGCAAACGAGCTGAGGCAAAGCTTCGCGCCAGCGAAGAGCATTATCGTTCATTGGTTGAGTTGCACCCGCAGCTTCCTTGGATCGCCTCCCCGTCTGGGGAGGTCACGGAGGTGGGACCTCGCTGGAAGGAGATCACCGGCTTTGATCCCGCTGACGCGCTCGGGACGGGTTGGGCAAGGGCGATGCACCCTGACGACCTTGGAGACGTGCAGCGGCAATGGTCAAAATCACTTGCAACCGGGGATCCTCTGGACGTTGAGTTCCGCCTGTCGACTGCGGCGGGGGGATATCGCTGGTTTCGCAATCGCGCTGCCGCCCGTAAGGACGATGACGGTCGCATCATGCGTTGGTACGGGACCGCTGAAGACGTCGATGAGCGCCGCCGAGCGCTGGAGGCTGCCCAGGAAAGCGAGGCGCGTTTCAGGGCCATTGCGGATGACGCGCCCGTGATGATCTGGGTGACTGATGAAAGCGGTGCGTGCATCTACCATAGTCGGCTCTGGCTGGAGATGACAGGGCAGACGGCGGAGCAAGCCCGGGGGCTCGGTTGGATCGATGCCATTCACCCTGAGGACCGCGAGCAAACAGACAATAGTTTCGTCGAAGCAGCTCGGCTCCGGGCACCGGTGCGGACCGAGTACCGTCTTCGACGCGCTGACGGGGGCCACGCCTGGGTAATTGACGTCGGACAACCACGCTTCACCTCGGACGGAGCCTTCCTGGGTTACGTCGGCAGTGTCCTCGATATAACCGATCGGCGGCAGGCTGAGCTTGCGAGGGAGGAGAGCGAAGCGCTAATCCGGAGTGTGTTTGAAAGCACACCCGATTGCATTCGGCTGCTGGACATTGATGGGCGTCCGCTGCTTATGAATCGGGCAGGCAGGCAACTCTTTGGAGTCGATGAGAACGCCAACCTCGACGATGTTCGTTGGCGAGATCTGGTGTCCGCGGTGGACGCGGCAAGGGCGGAGGCTGTGTACGCGCAGGTGCGGAAGGGGCGGACGACCCGTGTCGAAACGGCTATACAGGACGGCGCCGGTTCGCAACGATACATGGACGTGATAACTGCGCCGGTACTCGGCAATCATGGTGAACCCATCCGTATGTTGTCGATTTGGCGTGACGTAACCGATGCTCGGAAGGCGAGGGACGAGGCGCAGGCTGCGCGCTTTTCTGCCGAACAAACGGCTGAACGCCTGTCAAAGGTGCTCGAGAGTACGATGGACAGCGTCTTGGTCACCGATCGAAGCTGGCGGATCAGCTATCTCAACACCAAAGCCATGCGACTGCTGCTTCTCGATCAGGATGCAATCGGCCTCGATTTGTGGTCGGCTTTTCCGGCGCACGAAGACTCGGTATTTGCCATCGAGTTCCGAAGGGCAATGGCGGACTGTAGTGACGTAAGCTTCGAAGATTATCTGGAGCCACGTGGGATCTGGCTCGAAATGCATGCGGCGCCGACGGCGGAGGGGCTGTCACTGTTCTTCAGGGACATAACCGAACACCGGAACGCGGAGCAGGAGCGTTCACTCGCGCACAGGCAAATTCATCATATGGCCCGGCATGACGCCTTGACCGGCTTGCCAAACCGTCAGTTCCTCCGTGAAACATTCGAACGGTTGTTGGGCGAGCTTGATGAGAATGCCAAGACAGCAATTCTTAACCTCGACCTCGACGGCTTCAAGGCGGTCAATGACGCTTATGGTCATCCGGCTGGGGACCTGTTGTTACGTCACGTGTCCGAACGTCTGCGTGACTGCGCGGAAGAGAGCGACGTTGTTGTTCGGCTGGGAGGAGACGAGTTTGTAGTCCTGAGAACCGGTCTCCACGACGAAAAAGAAGCAACGACTCTGGCACAGCACATCATAAATTTGGTTGGAGCACCCTATGATCTCGATGGTACGCAAGTAGAGATAGGAGTGAGTGTCGGGCTTGCCTTTGCGCCGAAGGATGGCCGCTCTGTCGATGAGCTCATCAAGGCTGCCGACATTGCTCTTTACCGCGCAAAAGCAAGTGGCCGCGGGACCTATCGACAATTTGAATCGGGAATGGACGCCCAGCTGCGGGCCAAGCAGGAAATTAGAAAAGAACTTCGACGCGCCTTGGCCGAGGGCGAGCTGGAATTGTTCTATCAGCCGCTGATAAATCTCGGCACAAAGCAAATCACGACGTGCGAGGCGCTCGTGCGTTGGAGACATCCCGATAAAGGTTTGATCTCTCCTGCACAATTCATTCCAGTTGCGGAGGAAACGGGACTCATCATTCCGCTCGGAGAGTGGACATTGCGCGAGGCGTGCAGGGAAGCAGCTAAATGGCCGTCGCACATCAGCGTGGCTGTAAATCTCTCCCCATTGCAGTTCCGCAATCGGCAACTCGCCGCTCTTGTGCGGGATGCTCTTCGAGAGTCCGGGCTGGAAGCTTCACGTCTACAACTCGAAATAACCGAATCCGTCCTGCTCGACGAAAGTGACACGAACCTGCATATCCTCCAGGAATTCAGGCAGCTCGGTGCCAAAATCGCGATGGATGATTTTGGAACCGGCTACTCCTCTCTCAGTTACCTGAGGACTTTCCCGTTCGATAAGATCAAAGTCGATCGCGAGTTTATAAACGACTTGCCAACCGGCAAGGAATCGCTTGCAATCGTCAGGGCCGTTGCGGGCATTGGACGAAGTTTGGGGATTACGACAACGGTGGAGGGGGTGGAAACCCAGACCCAGTTAGACGCGGTCAACGCAGAAGGTTTTGACGAGGCGCAGGGATACCTGTTTGCCCGCCCTCTCTCTGCAGATCAGGTGTCCGAACTCATCCACGCCCGCCGAATGGATTGACTACTCACTAACGCCACAGCAAGGGTCCGCAGCGCGCGTTAGTTGTGCTGGACCCGTTGTCCTGCGACAGTTGCAGGTGCACAGGCGGTGACGCGCGCGCTTGAAGGCGGGGAGCGCCGCTCGCTTATATGTGCGATTCGGGAGGTGAACATCTGGATGGGCCGAGACACCCCGGTTTTGTAGATGACGTTCTCCTCATGCGCGAGGTGTTGGAGGACTGGTGCGCTCAACGTGGCGTTGATCTCGACAGCCTCGATGGGGTCAGGGCTGCAACGCTCCTGTTGGGACTCGCGCAAGGCCGGATCTTCAGCAGGCGAGAGCTGCTACAAACTCTTCTTGAAAAGGAGCCCGGAGGCACTGACTGACTTGTTCGCGTCCGGCGAAGAATAAGGTAGTCTCATTCGCAGATCTCGCCGAACTTGGTTCGCCTGCGCTAGCCATTCCGGGCGACAGATATTTCTTAGCGATTCAGTTCCGGATACACCCGGTCCAGAAAACCGGGTCTCAGCTTTTCGCCCATCATGCAATCAGCGGGCGTCGCCGCCGCCGCCGGACGGATGGGCAGAGCCGGCGGAAACCCGCTGACCTCGAGAATGAGCTTCTGGCGAATGGCGATCGCAAAATCCTCCGGCTCGTGCACTGGAATGACAAAGGAGCCTGGCCCGCCGATGACGCAATCGGCAAAGTACTGATCAAGCGGACTCATTGAGGCAGAGGGCCTGATGAGAATCGCAAGCCCGTTGATGATGATTCCGCGGGCCAGAGCGTCAGCGCGTGCGGGTCGAACGGGCGGGCCGGTATTGTTTGGCCCATCTCCGGAGATGTCGAGGATCCGGCGGGCGGCGGAAAAGTCATTCGTTTCGATGAGCTTTGTGCCGAAAATAATCGCATTGGAAATGGACGTGGCACGCCGTGTGCCGAGAGGTCGAGCCTCGATTTTCGAGGCAAAGGCTTCTGCGTCGCTCGCGCTCGCGATAACATGCCAGCCGACGACGGAGGGTTCATTCACCAGCCCTGCCCATTCGAAATAGCCGATGGCGATGCGGCCATGCTGGCCACCTTCAACAGCATTAACGAAATCGGGATGTCGAAGCGCCTCCACATAACCGGAGCGCTGCACCCGCGCCTCGATCATGTCCATCGAGCCCGATATGTCGACTGCCAGCATGAGCTCAACGTCGACGTCGGGAGGCGCGGCGGCCGCCGGATTTCCGATGAGAAGAAGGATTAACGCCAACACTCGGAGCATTGCATCAGACTTTCATCATGTTCTCACATGAAGGTACCATAAGATAATCAGGCTGCGTAGCTTCGCAGTTGCTGTTTCAAGCGAGTACAACAGCCGACATCATGATCCGCCTGGAGCGTCAACTCGGCCCGCAATTCCTCAATGTACTCGTAAGTGGTCATCGTCAGCTCCTCTGATTGAAAACAGAGGCCGAGCCCCGAGGTGATGGGCTTGGGTCGATGATCGCGCTGGCCCGAAGGGCAGATGGGGGAGCCGATTTTGTCGCTCGCGGCAAAATTGGGGGAACCGTCTGTCATTGAGGCAAGCCCATTAGCTCGGTACGATTGCCCTATGTTGAGAGAGAAAACTACCTCTCCGTATTGCACCGAAATCACGGCCGAAGGCCGCATATCTTCAACTCACTGAGAGGGGAAGCCGATCGCAAAGAACGTCGCCACCAACATGAATGTCGTGACCAGCAAGAGGATCTATTTCCTCGAGCTCAACGACCATGCTCCGTCCGATGGCAAGCAGGTGTTCGGGATCCGTTTCGTCTACGCCGCCTGAACGGCCTCGGCTTGTCGCTTACACTGGATTCCGCGTCAGGGCAGTGTATTGCTCGCGAGACCGCCCCAGACATGCCGATCGTTTACATGAGCGGGCACGATCGATGTGTTTCTGCGCACTAATGGGGCAATGGAGCGCGGAGGGCCAAACCGAGGACCAAGCATTCTTCATCGCGTGCGATCGACTCTGGTCACCCAGGATAATATCCTGAACGACCGCCTAGTCCGCGAGCTTGGCATCGCTTCGGTAAGGCGGGCCGAGTTCGTGGTCTTTCGCATAGGCCAGAACACTGCTGAGGCGCACGGTTAAATTAGCGTCACACGCAATGAGCGAGCGAGTGCTCATATCCGGTGATGTTCAGCTCACTTGTTGCCCGTCGGCATTTTGACTCTCGGCAATGGCTCGGAGTTTATGAATGCTCTGCTCCAACACTTGCTGCATGGCCTCCCTAAACGCGTCGCCAATCGCTCCTTCCAGGTCGGACCGCAGCTTTTCGTTAGCGGCTTCACCGAGCAATTCCACGGACTGCACGGTGAAACGATGGTCCATGCGGATACGCACCAGATTACGCGCTTCGGCTACAACTGTCTCGGCTGGGCCGCTTGCAAATTCCAACAGTGTTTCGGGACGC